>CAOOJO010000220.1 GCA_948496895.1 uncultured Acetatifactor sp.
ATCGATGGTCACAGATTTTCCTACCACCACATTGGTCTCTATCTTCACGCCCAGGGCCTTCACGTTCTCAATCTCCTCCGCCACTACGGCTGTCTTGGGCAGACGGAACTCCGGGATGCCGTACACCAATACGCCGCCGGGCTCGTGCAGCGCTTCGAAGATCGTCACGTCATAGCCCATCTTGGCCAGATCCCCGGCGCAGGTCAGGCCTGCAGGGCCGGAGCCGATGACCGCCACGCTCTTCCCCTTCTTCTCCGCCGTCACGTCCGGCTTGACGGAGTTCTCCCTGGCCCAGTCGGCCACGAAGCGCTCCAGCTTGCCGATGGAGATGGGGTCGCCCTTGATGCCCCGGATGCATTTCCCCTCACACTGGGTCTCCTGGGGGCATACGCGGCCGCAGACAGCCGGGAGGGCGCTGGCCTTGCTGATGACCTGGTACGCCTCCGCTATGTCCCCCTCCTTCACCTTCTGGATAAAGCCGGGGATGTCGATCGCCACAGGGCATCCCTTGACGCACTGGGCATTCTTGCAGTTGATGCACCTGGCGGCCTCCGCCTGGGCCTCCTCCTTATTATATCCCAGACATACTTCTTCAAAATTGGCAGCGCGCTCCTTCGCGTCCTGCTCCCTTACCGGGATTTTCGTCAAAACGTCCATTTATTCTCATTCCTCCATATTTTTATACTCTGCGTCCTTACCTTCCATGCTCCTGCATGTCGGAAGCGTACAAAATCCTGCATCTCCTTTAGGTATCCCGCTTTCTGGCCGACAGCCGAAACCGCACCGGGCCGTCCGCGCATCCAAACTCTATCTCGTAATCCTTATCTGAGCCTCTGGCTTTAAAGCTTCCGCCGCACCGGATGACTTCACACAATGTATACAAGACGGGCATTGTCTTGGGGCAGAACCCGGAGGGTGTCTCATATCCGCAGCGAAAGCGGTCATTTCTCTCAAACCCCAGCCTGCACTGTTCAGCCCGGCCTTCCGTCACCGTCACGGTAAACTCCCAGTCCTCCTCAATCCATTTCTTCATCTATTCTCCTGAATCGAAACCATGTTTCCCAACCCGCTCCAACCCTGCAACGCAAAGCTTAGATTTTCTTTTCGCTTTTAGCAGTTCCCGCAGCCCCCGTGGTGGGTGTCCCCCTCCTGGAGCCTGAGCATGGCCCTGCCCTCCTCTGTCTTGTAGAGGGTCTGGCGTCTCATGGCCTCATCGAAATTCACCCCATGTCCATCGAACTCCGGCCCGTCCACGCAGGCGAACTTCACTTTTCCGTCCACAGTCACCCGGCAGGCCCCGCACATGCCCGTGCCGTCCACCATGATGGGGTTCAGGCTGACCACGGTAGGGATGTTCAGCTCTTTCGTCAGCAGGCACACGAACTTCATCATGATCATGGGGCCGATGGCGATGCACACATCGTACTCCTTCCCCTCCGCCACCAGATCCTTGATGGTCTGGGTCACCATGCCGCGGCGGCCATAGGAGCCGTCATCCGTGGTTATGTACAGGTTCCCCGCCACGGCCTCCATCTCCTTCTCCAGGATCAGCAGGTCCTTGGTCTTGCTGCCCACGATCACGTCCGCGGCCACGCCCCGCTCATGGAGCCATTTCACCTGGGGGTATACCGGCGCGGCGCCCACGCCTCCGGCCACGAAGAGGATTCTTTTCTTCCTCAGCTCCTCAGGCGTCTCTTTGACCAGCTCGGAAGGGCATCCCAGCGGGCCTACGAAATCATGGAAGGAATCGCCCTCCTCCAGCCTGACCATCCGATGGGTCTCTGCGCCCACGCACTGGAACACGATGGTGACGGTCCCCTTCTCCCTGTCATAGTCGCAGATGGTCAGGGGAATCCTCTCCCCCTCCGCGTCCATCCGCACGATGACGAACTGTCCGGGCTGGCATGACTTTGCCACCCGCTTCGCCTCCACATCCATGAGATAAATGTTCGTGGTAAGCTCCTGTTTCTTTACAATCCTGTACATAATCCACCTCTCTGTCCCTTTCGCCGGGACCTTTCTATTGTTCACTTATTTCCAATCCGACCAGATCCAGCCGTCCCCAGTCGTCCCTCTGGAGCTTGAAACGCTCTTCCGAATAGATGTTTACGGCAAAATTATTGCCCGTCCTGGTGGAATTGCCGTCAGCCGTCCGATAGTATTCGGCTATCACGTAGAAATCGCTGACCTTGTTGATATTCGCCACATACAGGTATATGTACTGATAGCAATCCCCGCTGTCGTCAAAATGGCCGTCAAATCCCAGGATTTTGCCGGTCAGGTAATTATATTCCACCACCAGGTTCACCGCCTGCGCCGGCGTAAGCGTCGTGTTCAGGACGAGATTGTAGTCCCTCTGCGCCACCGTGCCTGTCACCCCGTCCACAATCCGCGCGAACTTAAAGGTGGACTTTCCCAGGGGCATGGGAATCGGCCCGGTATAGACAGCGGAGGAATACGTGGGGTCGCTGCCGTCCATGGTATAATATACATCCTCGTCCCCGTCCAAAATCTCTATCATCATCGGAGCGGAATACTCTCCGCTGAGGGCGCTGATTTCAGGCGCGAAAATCTCGTTGTACTCGATATGGTATTCCTTTGTGACCACATCGCTGACTATCCCATTATCGTTCACGAAGCACGCTTTGACGACATGGTTGCCATTCTCCAGAATGATAGGCGCGGTGTACTCCGTGCTCTCCTCCGTAGGCTCGCTCCCGTCCGTCGTATAGAAAATTCTGCCAGAGCCGGAAGCTGTCAGCTTCAGGGGCTGGATGCTGGTATAGTATCCCTCGTTGATGCTGAATTCAGGCACATCCACGATATAGTTGGGATAGGCGGCAATCAGATTCTCATCGCCGCTTGCCAGCAGCAGCGCATTGATGGTCTGATAATCCTCTCTTTCCCGATATATAGCAATCAGTTTTCCGTACGCGCCCTCCAGCTGCTCCGCTGAAGCCTCCTTATGGTTGATGATTTCCCGGAGAAGGTACTCGTACTCCACCTTGTTGTTTTTCTGTAGATAGATGTCAGCCAGCTCAAAAAGCAGCTCCACATTGGCGCCGTCCAGCTCCACGGCCCGGTTATAACAGGCAATGGCCTCGTCATACTTCCCCTGCTCCACGTATTGCCTGGCCCTGTCCAGTTGATATTCCTCGGAATAAGAGCTGTAGGTATACCATGCGGTGCCTCCCGCGGCCAGAAAAAGGAGAAACACCAGTATCAGCAGAACCTTGGGCCAGATTCTCCTCCTCCGCACAGGCTCCTGCCAGTATTCCTCGTCCTGCGGTTCCTCATAGTCCTCAAAATCCTCAAAGCGCTCCGTCTCATCCTCCGCCTCATCCTCCATATCGCCGTGAAGCTCTTCCATGATGTCCTGAATGGTCTGTTCCAGCTCGGGTTCAAAATCGGGTACGATGTGGATGTCTTCACCGCAATGCTCGCAGTACAGCTTCCCCTCGGCCATTTCCTCTCCACAATTGGGACATTTCATATCTTCTATACCTCGATTCAGAACAGGCCGGTAATCACGCCGTCTTCATTGACATCAATCCCATATGCAGAGGGCTTTTTGGACAGTCCGGGCATGGTCATCACATCCCCTGTCAGCGCAACCACGAACCCGGCTCCGGCGGACACATATACCTCCCTGACCGTCAGTTCGAACTCTCTGGGACGCCCCAGCCGCTTCGGGTCGTCCGAAAGAGAATACTGGTTCTTCGCCATGCACACAGGCAGCCGTCCGAAGCCCAGCTCTGTCAATTTGCGCAATTGTACTCTGGCCGCCGCGGAAAAGCTGACGCTGCCCGCGCCGTAGATTTCCCCGGCCACAGTGCGTATCTTGTCCTCCAGTGAAAGCTCGTCCCCATACAGCGGATGGAAGCTGCTTTTCCTTGACTCCAGGGTCTCCAGCACTTTGTCCGCAAGCCGGATACCGCCCTCTCCGCCCTTGGCCCACACCTGGGACAGGGCGAACTCGCATTGCCGCTCCTCGCAGAAGCCCCTGACAAAGTCGATTTCCGCCTGGGTGTCGGTCACGAAGGAATTCAGCGTCACCACTACAGGCACGCCGTATTTCTGCAGATTTTCAATGTGCTTCTCCAGATTTTCGATGCCCCTTCCCAGAGCCGCCAGATCCTCTTCGCCCAAATCCTCTTTCTTCCTACCGCCATTATACTTCAAAGCGCGAATAGTTGCAACAAGTACTACAGCATCCGGCTTCAAATCCGCAATCCTGCATTTGATGTCAAAGAATTTCTCTGCTCCCAGATCCGCGCCGAAGCCCGCCTCCGTGATGCAGTAGTCCGCCATCTTCAGGGCCGCCCTGGTGGCTCTGACGGAGTTGCAGCCGTGGGCGATATTGGCGAAGGGTCCGCCGTGCACCAACACCGGCGTATGCTCCAGTGTCTGAATCAGGTTGGGCTTCATGGCATCTTTTAACAGCGCCGCCATGGCCCCCACCGCCTGCAGGTCTCCCGCCGTCACCGGCTTTCCATCACAGTTGTAGGCCACGATAATCCTGGACAGCCGCTCCTTCAGGTCTTTCATGTCCTCGGCAAGGCACAGAATCGCCATAATCTCGCTGGCCACCGTGATGACAAAATGGTCTTCCCTTACGAATCCGTCCGCCTTGCTGCCAAGGCCCACCACGATATTGCGCAGCACCCTGTCGTTCATGTCCATGCAGCGTTTCCAGACAATCTGCCTGCTGTCGATGGCAAGCTCGTTCCCCTGCTGGATATGGTTGTCCAGAAGCGCCGCCAGCAGATTGTTGGCTGAGGTGATAGCGTGGAAATCCCCTGTGAAGTGAAGGTTCAGCTCCTCCATGGGAACCACCTGGGCATATCCTCCCCCCGCGGCGCCTCCCTTAATGCCGAAGCATGGGCCCAGGGAAGGCTCCCGCAGCGCCACAACTGCCTTTTTACCCAGCTTCCCGAAGGCCTGCCCCAGGCCTACGCTGGTGGTGGTCTTGCCCTCTCCCGCCGGAGTAGGGTTGATGGCCGTCACCAATATCAGTTTTCCGTCCGGCTTACTCTTAAGGCTTTCCAGATATTCCTCGGAAAGCTTTGCCTTATACTTGCCGTAAAGCTCCAGGTCGTCCTCTCTAATTCCCAGCGTCTCCGCCACCTTGCCTATGGGTTCCATTACCGCTTCCTGCGCAATCTGCAAATCTGTCTTCATCCTATCCCTCCCTGGGCGCTTCGGCGCTCCTCTTTCCTTAAGCCGTCCCATCAGCTATATACCATCTTTTTGGCTATATGCCAGCTCTTTCGGCTATATGCCGACCCTTTCGGCTATATGCCGGCCCTTTCGGCTATATGCCGGCCCTTTCGGCTATGCTATCTCTTCCAGCATCTGGTCGAACTGCTCGGGGCTCATCAGTATCTTTCTGGGCTTG
>CAOOJO010000221.1 GCA_948496895.1 uncultured Acetatifactor sp.
CTGGAGGTCGCCGGGCAGGAATCCCAGCTTCTCCCCTGCCTCTATGGCCGGCCTTGTCAGGATGATTCTGCCCACCTCATCATTCTTGAAGGCTGTGATTGCCATGGCCATAGCCAGATAGGTCTTCCCCGTCCCCGCAGGACCTACGCCGAACACCAGCATGTTCTTTCGGATGGCGTCCACATAGGCCTTCTGCCCCAGGGTCTTGGGCTTGATCGGCTTGCCGTTCACTGTATGGCAGATGCAGTCCTCGTCTATCTGGGCCAATGCCCCTTCCTTCTCTTCCATTCCCAAAGTAATCGCGTAATCCACGTTCTGCTCCTCGATTTCGTTCCCTCTGCCGGAAATGATGGAAAGCTGCTCCAGGACTCCCCTGGCCCGTCTCACCATATCCTCTTTTCCGGAAATCGTCAGTTCCCCGTTGCGGTTCACGATGGCCACGCCAAAGTCCCGCTCCATCTTCTTCACATATGCGTCCTGCATACCGAATATCTTCTGCATATGCTCCGTGGGCATATCCATCCTTATCGAAAATTCATTCATCCTCTTCCGTTTTCCCAACCTCGATTCTTTCTGTCGGGGCGCTCTTCCCCACAGGCTCCTGCACCAGGAACTGCCCGGTAAGCACCCATGCGTCGCCGCCCTTTTCTATTCTAACATTTTTTTCAATAATTTGTACCCCTTTTTCCTCTAATTCTGTAAGAAAATCCATTAATTTTTGATTAAGATGGGCTTTTGCTTCTTCTTCCGTATATTTGTATTCTGTATTCTGATATTCCCGATAGGTCACAGTGCCCCAGAACGCGGGCAGGGACAGTCTCTCCAGCATCAGCGGTCGGGTTTCCCTGATTACGCTGTCGTAGACCAGGAAGGGACGGTTCTCCGGCAGGGCCCATGATCTGTCCCCCAGCTTTATGTAATGGCTGCTCTTCTCCCTGCCCGTGTACCGCTTCTCGATGTGGTTCAGGGGAAGGCTGGCCGTAAACTCGGCGGTATGCTCCAGCAGGATGTCGGCATCGGCGTCCACGTACTGGTACTCCCGCAGGGTAGTGTCCTCATTGTAGACGGGCACCCTGCCCTCCACCAGCACGGCTCCTTTCTCCACAATGTCATCGCCGGCCACCTTCGGGACGCCGCTTCGCACCACGATAGATACCACTCTCCCGGCATATTCCGCCACCAGGTCAGTGCCGGGATCGGTATCCGGCTTTTCTATGGTGATGGGCGCGTCGTTCTCCTTGATGTCAATCAGGAGCCTTACGCCCTCCAGACGGGCGGAGGCCCATGTAATCTGAGGGAACTGTCGGCGTATCTGCTTCTCCAGCTCCTGTATGTCCAGCATATCCTGGCGCATGCCGATCCTCACCTGATTCTCCCGCAGGAAGCTCTGGAACACATCGTCGGTGATCTGGTAATTGCCGCTCAGCCTTATGTCCCAGATGAAGAGGGAGGACAGGAGCCAGAAAGCTATGGCCAGAATCAGTCCTGCCACGAAGGTCTTGCGCTTCAGGAGCCTGGGCAGAAAAAAGGGCAGTCCATATCTTTCCAGTATGGCTACCCTTGTCCCTGTCTTTTTCACAATGGGCCGAAGCTCCCAGAATCCCTTCAGGGTGATGCTCATGTAATAGATATCGCCCTCCCTGACGATGTCCCACAGCAGTATCCCCTTATTGCTGCACAGGTTCATGAATCGCTCCGGGGAGAAGCCCCATACGCGGACGCGCAGATATCCTTTCATATACTTCAGAAATCTAATCATGGCCTGTTCCTTTCCGATTCCAGTTCCGCTACTGCCCGGTTCAGCGCTTTACAGATATTTCACACAACTGATGCATCCGCTGATCTTCATGTCCTCATTGGTATAGTAGTCGATGGAAAGCCTCGTCCCCTCGAAGCAGATCTGGCAGGTCCTGCCCTGAAGCAGTATCAGATTCTCCGTATATTCCAGAATCCCTCTGTAGTTCTCTATCCACGCCTCCCGGTTCCCTGTCATGGTCACCTTTATGGCTCCCATGCAGATGTCCTTGGGGAGCCGCAGGGAATCCACCAGGGCTTCCTTCCTTTCCTCGTTTCTCTGAATGCGGTCACTGTTTCTTCTCATGTTTCCATTATATTACCGCCATCCGGAAACTATGCGCCGTATTCTCCCCCGCGCTGTAGGAGAGCCGTTAGCGGACGATGCCCTTGATGAAAGCCGTCCTTTCCGGCGCCTCCCCCGCAATCGCGCAGGCCTTCAGATAGCGCTCCCGGGCCTGGGCCGCTTTCTCTTCGTCATTGGCATGTATCATGGCCAGCGGCTCTCCCGCTTCCACATAGTCTCCCACCTTTTTGCGCAGTACCAGCCCCACGGACAGGTCGATTTCGCTCTCCTTGGTCTCCCGGCCTCCGCCTAAAATCAGAGAGCAGATTCCCACCTCGTCGCAGACGATGCGGCTTAAGTACCCGCTCTCAGGCGCAGGTACAGGCAGAACGATGGCGGCCCTGGGCAGCAGCTCCGGATGGTATACTACATTGTTGTCGCCGCCCTGGGCCTCCACGAATTCGGCAAGCTTCTTCAGGGCGCTGCCGTCGGCTATCACGGTGCGCAGGGCCGCTTCCGCCTCCTGCGTATTTTCCGCCTTTCCGCCCGCTATCAGCATCTGGCTCCCCAGGGTCAGGCACAGCTCCAAAAAGTCCGCAGGGCCGTGTCCTTCCAGGGTCTCGATGGCCTCCCTGACCTCCAGGGCGTTCCCCACCGCGAAGCCCAGGGGCTGGTCCATGTCGGAGATGACCGCTGTCGTCCTGCGTCCGGCGTTCTTTCCTATTTTTACCATCTCCTCCGCCAGGGCTTTTGCATCCGCTTCCTGCTTCATGAACGCGCCGCTGCCGGTCTTCACATCCAGCACGATGGCGTCCGCCCCGGCGGCCAGCTTCTTGCTCATGATGGAGCTGGCAATCAGGGACAGATTGTCCACCGTGGCCGTCACGTCCCGCAGGGCGTAGAGCTTCTTGTCCGCGGGGGCAAGGTCGGCGGTCTGGCCCATGATGGCTATGCCGACGCGGTTCACGTTCTCGATGAAGCGTTGTGTGGTAAGGGCTGTGGTGAAGCCCGGGAAGCTCTCCAGCTTATCGATGGTTCCGCCGGTATGGCCCAGCCCCCGGCCGCTCATCTTCGCCACAGGAATGCCGCAGGCTGCTACCATGGGAGCCAGGGCCAGGGAGGTCTTGTCGCCTACGCCGCCGGTGCTGTGCTTGTCTACCTTTATGCCCCGGATTCCCGACAAATCCAGGCGGTCTCCGCTGTCCGCCATGGCCATGGTCAGAGCAAGGGTCTCCTCCTCCGTCATCTTCCGGAAATAGATTGCCATCATCAGGGCGGACACCTGGTAATCCGGGATTTCCCCTTTTGTGTAGCCTTCTATGAAGAACTCTATCTCCTCTTTTGAAAGCTCGCCTCCGTTCCTTTTTTTCATGATGATGTCGTACATCCTCATAGCATTCCGCCTCCTTATTATAGTTCCGCATCTGCCCCGCCCGGCACCCGGACATGGGCAGAGAATTTCCGGCCGCGAAAGAAATGCGTCCGTAAATCCTCTGGGGTACCGTGCGGGGCAGACGCTGTTTTTCAGTTGCCTGATTCCTTTCCCGAAGCACTGCTTTCCGCATACAGCCTCACCGGCCCCAGCAGGCCGCTGGGGGCAATCTGCATATATTCGGAGAACCGTTCCCTGATTCTGTGCACCAGGGTATTGGCCACCTCCACTTCTATCAGGTTCTCGCCCTCTCTGGCGGCTTCGGAAATGTCCCACAGATAGGGCGGGCAGATTCGCATGCCCAGGCTCTGGCCATTTACGGTCAGCTTGGCCGTGCCGCCTACGCGGCCCAAATCCAGGCCTGCCTTTTTGCCGCCTGTCAGGAAGAGCTTCGTGCGGTAGCGCATTCTCCCTGAAAAGCGGGGCCATCCATCCCTGCCTGTGATGGAGAACAGCTCCGACTCCTCCCTGACCGTCCGGAAACGCTCCTCTTTCCCCTCTTCCAGCAGGGCAATCTCCCACAGAAGTCCGGGAGTGTCCGCCTCCTCCCATTCCGTCTGAGGCTCCAGCCCTTTCAGGAAGCTTTCCGGTAGCTCATCGAACAACAGAATCTCCGACTGGTAGGGCACAAGCCGCACACGCACCCTGCCGTCCGGTGTATGATCCCGGCCAATCTTCCCGTTCAGCAGGTCGAGCCGCAGGAAATCGCCCCTGCAGGGCAGTTCGATGGTCTCGTCCACATCTGTACGCACATCCTCCCAGAACAGCATGAACCAGGATGCGGCTCCTCTCGTAAAGTGGCCGATGCGCAGATGGGGCGCTCCCTCTGTATATAGCCAGGCAAGCTGCCGCCCTCTGATAGTGGGAACTAACTGCTCTGTCTCCAGCATCTCCCCAGGGCCTGCTTCTCCAGCTCCCGTTTCTCCGGCTCCTGCCTCTCTAACCCCTCTGATCTCTGTCCCATCATCGGCTCCAATTCCAAAAGCCTCTCCAGCTTCCAGATTCCCGGCTCCTACTTGAGAATTTCCTGCGGCTTCCCGGCTCTCCAGGTCGTTTCGCCCTTCGCCCTCTTCCTCCCTCAGCCAGAACACCGGAAGGCCTTCCCGGGAAAAGCGCTCCGCCAAGCTGAACAGCTCCTGGGGATACCGTTCCGCATAAGGGATTGTCAAGAAGCAGTGACCGTGGCCATTCACCATAAGCTTTCCCTCCTCTATATGAGCCTTCTTTAGCGCGTCCAGAGGCAGAAAGTCATAATCCACATGAGCATCGTACAGCATTTTCGAAGACATATCCATAGTCCTGCGCGAGGGCGTACTCATCCACTCCGCCTCCGCCATATAGAAGACAGCGCCGTCTGTCTGCAGCTCCGCGCCCTCCAGCAGGTGGCTCACCCGGTTCACATACCGCATCAGCTCGGAGAACCCTTCATACTGGGGATTGTTCCCCTGGGCATAGAAGTGCGGCGGACAGTCCGGATCCGGATACAGGTCTGTAAAGGCGTGGGGGACGAATCTGGTGATGCCCCGAACCAGCAGGAAATCCATGAGCCATTTCATGCAGGCCATATCCTCCGCCCAGCCATATGCGCCGAACACCTCGCACATGGCCACGCCCCCCATCCGTGGCTCTATCCGCGCCAGGGAAGTCCCCAGTCTGGGCAGCACATAGTGGAAGAATTCATGCCCTGCCGTTCCGCAGGCAATCGACGCCGATACATCCATGTCCGCGAAGCCTGGCATCACCTGATGCAGCACGATGTCGATGCCGCTCATGTCCTGTCCGGACAGGGCCCGGAAATAATGGCCCGCAGAGCAGCCCAGCCGCATATGGGCATTCATGTCCTCGATGACATGGCCGGTATACAGCACCCCGTGGGTCC
>CAOOJO010000222.1:0-358 GCA_948496895.1 uncultured Acetatifactor sp.
GCCCGAAAGGGCAGCGCACCCCGGCATCGCGGCAGACCGCACGGAGAAGTTCTGGATGTACAAGGACACAGGCAAGCTGGTAGAGCTCACCACAGACGAGCTTGCGCTCCAGGTGGACAAGGGAAGCGGAGCCATACGGTATATGGCTCTGGACGAAACTGCCAGGAACCCCAGGCTCCTCCTTGCGGAGCGCCCCAGGGACTGCCGCCAGCTTGAGACCGCCGCCGACAGGAAGCTTCGGACATGGCTGTATCTGGACTGGGCCAGGGACGAGCGCGTCTACGGCTTCGGCCTGAAAGGCCAGCCCCTTTTAAGCCTGCGGGGCAGCGCCAGATACCTCTCCCAGCAGGGGGCGGAG
>CAOOJO010000222.1:368-5390 GCA_948496895.1 uncultured Acetatifactor sp.
TTTTCCTCTCCGACAAAGGCTACGGCATCCTGGCGGCCACAGGCCATCCGGCCTTCGTCTGCGACATCCCGGCCTACGGCTCCTATCTGTATACGGAAAACGACAGGCAGATGGATTTCTATTTCATCGCAGGGAAGCGCCAGGAGACTATCCTGAAGGCCTACGATTACCTCTGCGGCAATCTATAACATGTAAGAACTCCCGGCTGCCGCGGCCACACGGGCGGAGGCCTATTTCCGGACACTGGAGGAGATAGCCTCCACCCAAGTCTCCAGCACCTCCTCGTAGTCGGCCGAAATCACCTCATAAATCTTCTCCGAGGTGATTCCGGCCACCGCTATGCCGTTCACGTCCATGACGATTACCAGCATCACCAGAAACATGGCAAGGAAGAACCGTAGCCGGAAGGAAGACACCTCCCCCTCCCCGGGCAGGCTCCCTTCCTGATAAGGATCGTCATAATAAGAGCCGTATCCCGGTCTCTCCGGATGGACTACGGATCTGCCGTACAATATCCGCTCCCTGTTGGAAAGGTCGTACTGATCCTCCTGGTATCGGGAGCGCACCTGCTGCACAAGCCGCAGCTTTTGTTCCATTGTCGCGTCGCTCATAGTGGGATTCCCTCAAAAGATCAAGAAGCTTATTTAAAAATATGGCATTTTGGACGGCATTATGCTAGAATGGAGGAAAAGCATTCGAAAATCCATGGAAAAGGGGTAAATGGGAAATGGGAAACAATGGAAAGCTATTAGGAGATAAGATTCTGTCCAACATCGCCAAGGTCATCGTGGGAAAGGAGCAGACGGCCAGGCTGCTGCTGACAGCGCTTCTGGCGGACGGGCATGTGCTGCTGGAGGACGTGCCCGGCACAGGCAAGACCAAGCTGGCCAAGACCCTGGCCAGGAGCATCAGCGCCGATTTCGCCAGGATCCAGTTCACGCCGGATCTCCTGCCCAGCGACATTACGGGACTGAACGTATTCGACAGGCAGAAGAACGAATTCATCCTGCGAAAGGGCCCTGTATTCACCAATATCCTGCTGGCGGACGAAATCAACCGCGCCACCCCCAGGACCCAGGCGGGATTATTGGAATGCATGGAGGAGCGCCAGGTCACTATCGACGGGGAATCCTATGTGCCCGGGAAGCCCTTCTTCGTCATAGCCACCCAGAACCCGGTGGAGACCACGGGCACCTTCCCCCTGCCGGAGGCCCAGATGGACCGCTTCATGATGCGTCTGTCCATGGGACTGCCGGACAGAGAGGAGGAGCTGGCCATATTGGAGAAATATATGGACAAGGAGCCCCTGGCTGAGCTGGAGAGCGTCCTGACCCTGGAGGAGCTGGCTGCCGCCAGAGAGGAGGCTGGACGGATTTTCGTACATAAATGCGTGCAGGAGTACATGGTAGACATCGTGGAAGCCACCAGGGCGGGAGAGCAGGTCGTCATGGGCGTCAGCCCACGGGGGAACCTGGCGCTGCTGCGCTGCGCAAAGGCCTATGCCTATCTGGACGGCAGGGACTATGTGGCCCCGGACGACATCAAGGCGCTGGCGGTTCCCGTGCTGGCCCACAGGCTCGTGCTGGGCTATGGCTCCGGCGGCACGGAGAATGCCGTGAAATGGATGGAGCAGATACTTGCCAACATCCCTGTGCCTACCGAGGAGTTTACGAAATGATCAAAATACTGGGAATCGGCCTTATCGCCTACCTCCTCTTCATCGTCCAGAGGCGGCTTTACGAAAAGCTCTGGCAGAAGCACCTGGGGATTTCCCTCAGCTTCGGGACGAACCATATCTTCGAGGGAGAGCAGGGAGAGCTGAGGGAAATCATCGAAAACAGAAAAAGGCTCCCGCTGTCCATGCTGAAGGTGAAGTTCAAGACGGACAGGCACCTGATATTCGGCAACGAAAAAGGCTCCCGCACCACGGATCAGTATTACCGCAATGACGTATTCCGCATCAGCGGCGGCGAGAGGGTGACCCGTACCCTGAAGTTTACCGGGGGGAAAAGAGGGTATTATACCATAGACGAGATTAGCCTGGTGGCATCCGATCTGTTCTTCCTGGGGCAGATGGTAGCGGACCAGCCTGTCAAGGCGGAGCTCTACGTATATCCGAAGCCCTATGACAGCAGGAGGCTGCGCCAGTCCTTCGTTCAGCTGAACGGGGAGATGCTCACCAAGCGCCATCTGCTGGAGGATCCCTTTGAATACCGGGGCATCAGGGAGTACCAGCCCTATGACGACATGCGCAGCATCAACTGGAAGGCCACCGCCAAGACCGGGGACTTCAAGGTGAACCAGATGGGCTATACCTCCCTGAAATGCGTCCGCATCTTCTTCAACATACAGGACGACAATATCCTGAAAAAGGAGGAGGCCGTGGAGATGTCCCTGCGGATCGTAGTATCGTTGTGCCTCCATTTCCTCCAGCAGGGGATGCAGATCTCCTGCTACGGCAACGGCGTGGACGTCCTGACCCACCAGCCCCTGAGCGTGGACGGCAAGGCCAGCGAAGGGCAGATGGACTTCATCTACCGCGCCCTGGCCAGAATCGATACCAGCCAGCCGGCGGCGGGCTTCGTGGAGACCTTCGAGGAGAAGCTGTTCCAGGAGTCCAAGGGGGCCTACACCTGCTTCGTGGCGCCCAACCAGTACGATGACTTCGTGGCGCTCCTGACCCGGTACGAGGAGACCGACAATCCCTTCACATGGTTCTACCCTGTGCTGGGCAATAAGGAGCCGGAGCTCCCGCCGGAGCTTCAGAAGCGGATTGAGGTCATTTATTTCGAGACATGAAAGGTGTTCCAATGAATATAAAGCGGATTGAAATCGTCAATGAATTCCTGACAGAGCAGATGAACCACTGGATGCTGTTCCCCCTGCTCCTGACGGTCATGGGAGTGGTGAAGAAGCTTCTGGGGATGGGAGAGCCCAGCCTGGCCCTGTGGGCCCTGTGCAGCCTGATTCCCCTGGCCTTCTTCGTGTTTCGCTGCAGGGTGAGGAATCTCCTCCTGTTCCTGCTGGCCCATCTGGGCACGGCGGCTCTGGTATTTGCCCTTTCGGGCCAGTCTGTCCTGACCAGGATCGTCTGCACGGCCTGTGTCATCGGCTATATCATCCAGTCCCTTCTGCTGCGCCTGAAGCACAGCGCCATATACTCCGAGGGCATGCCCCTGGCGGTGGGAGTGGTGCTGTCTGCCGTCACTGCGCTGTTCCAGTATTATCAGGGCACAAGGGGCTGGGAGAACTACTACAACATTGCCCTGATCGGGGTCATCGCGCTCTATTTCATCATTTATTTCATGGACCATTATCTGGACTTCCTGTCCATGAACAAAAGCAGCGCGGGCTTCCTTCCGGCGGCAGAGATGTTCCATTCCGGCATGGGCATGGTCCTGGGATATACCCTGGCAGGGGTAGGCATCCTGGTGCTCAGCACGCAGTTCGAATGGCTGGCCGGGATTCTCCGGCCCATAGGGGATCTGTTGCTGAAATTCCTGCGCTTCCTGTTCTCCCGGGGCTCCCATTCAGAGGAGTTTTCGGAGATCGCGCCGGCGGAAATGCCGTCCGGGGACATGGGGGGCATGGGGCTGCCGCCTGCGGAGGAGCCCTTCTGGTTCTGGCAGGTCCTGGAGGTCATCGCGATCGTCCTCTTCGGGGCCGCCGTCCTTGTCGGCATAGGCGTGCTGTTCTGGAAGCTATTTAAATAGTTCAGAAATACATGGTATTCCGTTACCAGGACCAGGAGATCCAGACAGGGGAGGCTTACGACTTCCGGGAGAAATGCGAGATAGTGAAAGACAAGGACAGAAAAATATCCGGGCTGTTCACCGCGCTTTCCCCCAGGGAGCGGATCCGGAAGCTGTACAAAAAGAAGCTCACAGGCGCTTCTGCCAGAATGGATGCCCAGGATAAGGACAGCCTGGGGCTCCATACCGCCAGGGAGTGGGAGAGCAAGCTGGATTTAAGCGGCATGGCGGAACTGTACGAGCAGGCCCGTTACTCCAACCGGGAGATTACCGGCGCGGACGTGAAGCGGATGAAGGATGTGTGGAAATAGAAGGGATGGGAACAGAGTGGAAGCAGAACGAAAATTAGCCTTAAGCGACGACATACTCATGAGCATAGAGAAGCCTGTCCGGTATATAGGCGGCGAGTACAATTCGGTCATGAAGGATCCCTCTAAAGTGAAGGTTCGGTTCGCCATGTGCTTTCCGGATGTATACGAAATCGGCATGTCCCACCTGGGGATACAGATTCTGTATGACATGTTCAATTCCATGGAGGATGTGTGGTGCGAGCGGGTCTATTCCCCCTGGGTGGATCTGGACTCGGTCATGAGACAGCGCCACATCCCCCTGTTCGCCCTGGAGTCCCAGGATCCTGTCAGAGAATTCGATTTCCTGGGCATCACATTGCAGTACGAGATGTGCTATACCAACGTGCTCCAGGTGCTGGATTTGGCCCAGATTCCCATAAACGCCCTGGAGAGAGGAGATGACTGCCCCATCGTCATCGGCGGAGGGCCCTGCTCCTACAATCCGGAGCCGTTGGCGGACTTCTTCGATATCTTCTACATCGGAGAGGGAGAGACGAGATACCGTGAACTCCTGTCCCTGTATGAGGAGTGCAGGGACAGCCGTTTAGGGCGCGTGGAATTCCTGCGCAGGGCCGCGAAGCTTCCCGGCATGTATGTGCCGCGCTTTTACGATGTGACCTATAAGGAGGACGGCGCCATCGAGCGGTTCTTCCCTCTGGAGGATGGGATTCCGTCCACCATACAAAAGGAACTCGTCATGGACGTGACGGATACCTGTTATCCCACGAAGCCTGTCATCCCTTTTATCAAGGTGACCCAGGACCGCCTGGTGCTGGAAATCCAGAGGGGCTGCATCCGGGGCTGCCGCTTCTGCCAGGCAGGCCAGCTCTACCGCCCCGTCAGAGAGCGGGATGTGGAGACCTTGAAGAAATACGCCATAGAGATGCTGGACGGCACCGGATACGAGGAGATTTCCCTCA
>CAOOJO010000223.1 GCA_948496895.1 uncultured Acetatifactor sp.
TGGTGATGCATGAGCAGGTGCATATCCTCAGAAGGGACCACTGGTGGAAGCCCCTGGGCTTCGTATTGCTGTCCGTGTACTGGTTCCACCCGCTGATGTGGCTGGCCTATATATTGCTGTGCCGGGACATCGAGCTGGCCTGTGACGAGCGGGCGATCAAGGAGCTGGATGACGGGCAGCGGGCGGACTATTCCCAGGCGCTGCTGGACTGCAGCGTCAGCCGCCGGAGCATCGCGGCCTGTCCTTTGGCCTTCGGGGAGACGGGGGTGAAGACGAGGGTGAAGTCGGTGCTCGGCTATCGGAAGCCGGGGTTCTGGATCCTGGCGCTGGCGGTTGCGGCCTGCATTGTGGTGGCAGTGTGCTTCCTTACCGACCCTGCCCGGGATTCGGGTAGCCGGGCCGCCCTTGCCTGGGCCCGGGGATTTTCCGCAACGGAGGTGGTCGCGGCGGATCTGGTAGTCCTTCCCAGGTCTCCCGGGAAAGAGTTCAAGCATCTGTCGCAGAGGGAAATCGTGGCCATGACAGGCCTGTTCAGCCGGTGCGACGGCGAGTACCTGGAAGAGGAGGTGTACGTGGAGGGCAGCAGCACTTTCTTCTATTTCGCCATGAAGGACGGCACTGTCCACGAGATAGGGAATCTGGGGAATACCTATCTGGTCATCGATGGGAAATATTATGAGGCGGATCACGAGTGGCTGGCCTCCTGGAACGATGCTTTCCCGGAGGGGGACGAGGCGCTGCCGGAGGGGTATCTCGAACAGCCCCGGCCGGGTCAGCCTGAGGCTGGGCAGATGGCAGAGGGCCGTCAGGGGGATGACCCCTGGACTGCTTTTGGGGCAGGGATGCCTGAGGATACTCCGCCTTTGAAGTTCAGTCTGCCAGGAAGCTTCACATCCTGGGACACCACCCTGACCTTGCATCCGGACGGCTCTTTTGAGGGGATTTATTATATGGACAAGGAGTTCAAGGAGAAGTTAAAAACCTATGCCATGCCTCTGGCTCTGGCACAAACAGATGATGAGACGGTGGTGGCGGAGGAATATCCCAGGGGGACACGCTATTACTGTAAATTCAATGGACAGTTTGACGGAATAACGAAGATAAATGAATACTCCTATTCCATGCATCTGGCAGAGCTGAATTACGAGACGGAGGTGGACAGGGAATGGATCGAGGATGGGACTCGCTATATCGGTACGGAACCAATTGGCCTGAATGGAGAAGGGTTCATGCTCTACCTGCCGGATACACCTATGGCAGAGATGGAGAATTACGGAAGCAAACCGCCGAATTTCTGGTCGTGGACCATGGGGCTGGTTGAGGAAATGTCCTGCTATGGAATCTACAATCTGGAGACAGGGCATGCATTCTTCACTTCCGAGCCGGGACAATCCCAGGCGGGACAGGCCCAGACGGGACAGGAAGGGCCTGTGCAGCCGGAGCCAGACCAGGCGGAACCAAGCCAGGAGGAATCGGAGGGCTATCCGGAGGAGGATGCCTGGCGGGCTTTCGATACAGGGCTGCCGGAGGATACGCTGCCATTGGAATTCATCATGGCCACCGGCGCCAGCTCCATGTACACCAGCCTGACCTTGCATCCGGACGGCTCTTTCGAGGGTGTCTATTCGAACAATGAGAACATCGCGGCGGAAGAATATCCCCAGGGAACACGGTATTACTGTGAATTCAGCGGAAGATTTGACGAAATAGCGAAGATGGATGAATATTCCTTTTCCATGCGGCTGGCAGAGCTGAATTGCGGGACGGAACGGGACAAAGTGTGGATTCAGGATGAGGTTCGCTATATCGGTTCGGAACCTGTTGGCGTGGAGCAGGGGGAGACTTTCCGCTTCTATCTGCTTGGCGTGCCACTGGCAGATTTGGATGAGGCTTTTGTGAGCTGGTGTCCGGATGCGTATCAGTGGAGGGAAAGATCCATTGACAGGCTGTCTTCCTACGGAATCTATAACGTGGAGGGCGGGTACGGTTTCTCTACCGCTTGGCTGGATTAAGGTTGCGCCGGGAAAGGCTTGGGTGTATAATGGGGCAATCAGGAGGTAGGAGCGTATGAGGATTGCAGAGAGAATCAGGGAAAATGTGGGCAGACCGGGCCAGAACAGGCCGGTGACCATAGGCTTTCTGGGGGACAGCGTGACCCAGGGATGCTTTGAGCTGTACAGCACAGGGGAGGATTCCATCGAGACGGAGTTCCGCAGCTTCCAGGCGTACCACAGCAAGCTGAAGCGCATGCTGGAGGAGGTGTTCCCCTCAGTCCCCATCAATATCGTCAACGCGGGAATCAGCGGAGACAACGCGCCCAATGGCAGGACGCGGCTCCAGCGGGACATCCTAAGCTATCAGCCGGATTTGGTGGTGGTCTGCTTCGGACTCAATGATGCGGGCAGGGGGATGGAGGGGCTTTCGGATTATGCCCAGGCCCTGGAGGGCATCTTCCGGGAGCTCCAGGCGGCCGGGACGGAAGTGATATTCATGACGCCCAACATGATGGGCACAAGGGCCGTGGCCGAGGAAAAGGATCCCTTTATCCACTCCCTGCTGGAGGGCATGACGAAGCTCCAGACAGATGGAATCATGGATGCCTATATGGACAGGGCCAGGGAAGTGTGCGAGGCGAATGGGGTTCCTGTCTGCGACTGCTACCGGAAATGGAAGAGGCTGGAGGAGAGCGGCGCGGACGTCACCAGGCTCCTGGCCAACCGGGTGAACCATCCCACGGAGAACATGCACTGGCTTTTCGCGGCCTCGCTGTTCGAGATGATGCTGTTCGATTTCTAGGATTTTGGCAGGCTTCGTGTTCTAGGCCCGCCGGAGGCAGACTACAGGATGCCTTTGGCGGGTTATTTTTCAGCAGGAATCCCGCCGATGCCGAAATTAATATTTGACATACTGTAGTGCCCTTTCGGGCAGAGGTGACGAAAATGCTGCTGACTGAGTACAATGAGAAGAAATACATGAAGATGTTCCGGAAAGAGGCCCGGGAGGAAGGGCTGCGGGAAGGTCGGGAAGCGGGCCTGGAACAAGGTCGGGAAGAAGGCCGGAACCATCTGATCAACACCATGCTCCAAAACGGAGCGTCCTCTGAGCATCTCTCGGAGATAACAGGCCTGTCGCTTTCGGAGATAAGCGTTATATCACAGAATAGAAAGAGCCGGTCCAATTTGCTCCAAGAGAAAAGGGGTAAAAGGAAGAGGCGCTAGATAAAGGCGCTTGCGTGATAATAGGCCTGCCCGTCAGGTGATTGGATTTGCGCTGAACGATTATTCGAAATATTTGCTTATTGGGACAAACTATGACATAATGGTGTCATAGTTTGTTTGCTATACTGGGGTAGAAAGGAGAACAGATGAAGATTGACCGACTGATCGGCATTGTTGTCTATCTATTGAACCATGGCCGGACATCGGCGCAGAGATTGGCAGAGGAATTTGAGGTTTCCTCCAGGACGATTATGCGGGATTTGGAATCGTTGGATCAGGCAGGCATCCCGATTCAATCTTTTTGCGGTGTGGATGGCGGCTACCAGATTATGGACGGCTTTGTCTTAGACAGACAGGCTGCATCAAGCCGCGAATATGATTGGATCGTCGCTGCCCTGAAAGGAATGGCGAGCGCATATGCGGGCAAGAGCCTAAAGCAGGCCCTGGAAAAAGTGCAGAGTATAAGCCATACGGGAGATGCCGCTGTTTCCCTGGATTTAGGCGTCGCAAGCGAAGATGGCAAGATAAAGGGACAATTAATGCTGTTAGAGAAGGCAATCGAAGAGAAATGCGTTGTCCGGTTTTCCTATACAAATAGCCATGATGAAGTCAAAGAAATCCAGGTGGAACCGGTCTGCCTCCAGTATAAATGGTACAACTGGTATCTGATTGCTTATTATGAAAAATATCAGGACTATTGCATGTTCAAATTGGTCCGTATGGACAAGCTGCAGGTGACAGATAGGAAATTCATAAAAGCGCATAAGCTCTCGGATATCAAGTGGAAGGACAGCAGCGATAGGACTGTGCACATCCGGTTATACGGAAAGGCGGCCATAAAAGCAAAATGTCGAGAGTATCTAAATGGACGCATTACAGAGGAATTTGAGAATGGCGATTTTGAGTTTTCTTTTTCCGCACCGGAGCATGAGGCATTTTGGTATGGAGTGATTCTTTCCTTTGGAAACAAGGCCAGGATCATCGAACCGCCGGAAATAAAAGAACGCATTTTAAAGACCTGCAAAGAAATACAGACGGAATATGAGTCAGGAGGACAGTAAAATGGGAGAAATCAGAAGATTTAATGTAAATGAGGAATGGGCACATTCGGGAATCGTTCAGGCAGGGGACTATTGCTTCATCAATTACTGCGTCCGCAATATAGGCGGCACGGTCGAGGAGCAGATCGAGGGCGCCTTTGATGAAATGGAAGAGCGGCTGGCCTTGGTGGGACTGACCCTGGAAAATGTGGTGCAGATGAATTGCCTGTTCAAGAATATCTGGGACATCCCGGTCATGGAAAGAGTGGTCAAGAGAAGGTTCCATGGCAAATATCCCGCACGCAAGTCCATTCAGACCGAATTCGCCGACCCGGGGAATCTGTTCTTCCAGGTGGATGCCATAGCTTATTCAGCAATAGCTGATGGCCGTGGGTGAAGACATTTTTAGGCGGTATCATTTTCCTCCTCCTCGCCAGGACGGGTCAGCTGCCGGATCCAGCGGAAGCTGTTGCCGTACACGGCAGCCGGGATGCACTTCAGGTACTGATCCGCGTTCAGCACCAGCAGCACCACCACCGGGGAAGCGTTCCAGAGGAAAGCGCTGGCAAAGGACAGCGGGATGACGATGCCCCAGATGACGATCAAATCCATGATCATCACATACCGGGTGTCCCCGCCGCCGCAGATGACGCCGGTATTCATGCACATCTGGTAGGACATTACCACCAGCACGGTGGACTCGATCAGGATAAAGACGTCGGCCAGCTCCCTGGTCTGGGGCTCCAGCGAATAAAGCCCCAGGAGAGGGATGCGGATAAAGAACAGCGCCGCTCCTAACAGGATGCCGATACCGAGGAACAGCACCTGGAACGTCCTGGTGTATTCCCGGATTTTGGCCAGGTTCCCCGTGCCCACAGTCTTCCCCGTCAGCACGGCGGCAGCGGAGGAGGCTCCCACGGACGTCACCTTCAGGAACAGGAAGATAGTGGAGGAGATGGAGTGGGCCGCGATGGCGCTGGAGGACATATGCCCCAGGATGACAGTCTGCAGGGCTGTGTTGCAGCCCCAGAGAAATCCGGTGGCCACCACCGGGAGGCTGACACGCACGTAGTCTTTCGCCAGCATCGAGTCGATGCGGA
>CAOOJO010000224.1 GCA_948496895.1 uncultured Acetatifactor sp.
GAAAGGCCGGGAAGAGGGGTTCTACCGGCTGGAGAAGTTCACCAGGAAGACGAAAAACGACGGGACGCTCACGGGGTATCCAACGGCCAGCGTGTTCTCCTCCACGCTGAATTCCCAGGTAATGGACATGTATAAGCGGCTGGGCATGCGCCACAGCAAGGTGTATTACGGCTTTGACGGCGCTACGGCGCTTACCTCCGCCATGTTGAATGTGAAATATATGTTCGGGGAGTCGGCGGACTATGAGAATGGCCTCTATACGCTGATTGGGCACAGTGGGGACATTTTTCTCTATCAGTGCAATGCCGTGCTGCCCTTTGGCTATGTGGCCCCCGTGGGATACGACCTGCCGGAGGGGTACGAGGAGCAGGGTCTGAAGCTCCAGAACCGGATGGTGGAGGACCTGGGGATAGAGGGAGCTCTCTTCCGGAAGGCGGAGAGCGAGCAGCGGGGGGACGACGTGGAGTTCACCCCCCAGGAGGGCGGGTACTATTATGCCATCCTCACGGCCTCGGGCACGGGAAAGGTGGACTGCATCGGCGGCAGCACGGTGGAGGAGAAATACAACGATCTGAAGGACGGGTCGATTCTGTATCTGGGATACCTGGAGAGGGAGCAGACCGTCACGCTGACCAACGGGGACGAGGATGACGAGACGCCCAAGGTTCAGGCGGACATCTTCCAGATGGACGAGGCGGTGCTGCGGGAGGCCCTGGAGGTGCTGGGGGCGCAGCATATGGAACAGGTGACATGGGAGAACGACACCCTGACAGGCAGCATCGCCCTGGAGAGTGCGGGGAGGGTAATCCTTTCCGTGCCCTATGAGGCGGGCTGGCAGATATCCGTGAACGGGGAAAAAGCCCGGGGGGAGCTGTTCGGCGGCTGCCTCATGGCTTTTGACCTGGAGCCGGGGGAGTACCGGTTCGAGATGAAGTACGTGCCGGAGGGCGCCGGAGCCGGGATTTTGGTGAGCATCGTGAGCATAGCGGCGTTCTGCGGGATTACAGTGCTGAAAAGACGAACATGTAGTCCGCAGGGAAGGGCCAGGGAGCCCGGGGCGGCGCAGCAGGAGGAAGCGGGAGGCGAAGCCCCAAAAGAAGAGGGAAAGGCGGCAGAAGTGTCCGCTAAAGCAAGGGACTAATACCCGGAAAAGGGAATGAAATAGGAGGAGAAAAGAAAGAGAAATGAAGACAAAAGTGGAAAATGCAATGCTGGATACCGCAAAGCGCACAGTCATGATCCTGCTGGCGGCAGTGCTCATGGCCGTGAACCTGAAGACCTTTGTCCGCACAGGGGGTCTGATCCCCGGCGGCTTCAATGGCCTTACCAGGCTCATCCAGGAAATCTGCGACCTGGTATGGGGCTTCGAGCCGCCCTTTACCCTGATCAACCTGACGCTGAATTCCATCCCCATCGTGGTGAGCTTCAAGTTCATCGGCAAGAAATTCACCCTGTATTCCTGCCTGATGATCGTGGTATCGGGCCTGATCACCGACTTCATCCCCAGCTATGCGGTGACCACGGACATGCTGTTGGTGAGCGTGTTCGGCGGGCTGTTCAACGCCCTTGCCATGATCATCTGCCTGATGGCCGGGGCCACGGCGGGGGGCACGGACTTCATCGCCATCTTCCTTTCGGAGAAGATGGACATCGATTCCTGGAATTATATCTTTATGGGAAACGTGGCGATACTGGGCGTAGCGGGGGCACTGTTCGGATGGGACAAGGCGCTGTACTCCATCATCTTCCAGTTCACCTCCACCCAGGTGCTCCACGCGCTGCACAGGCGCTACCAGAAGCAGACCCTGCTGATCGTCACGAAGAAGCCGGACGAGGTCTATGAGGTCATCAAGGAGATGACCAACCACGATGCCACGCTGATCAAGGGCGAGGGGTGCTTCATGAAGCAGGAATGCAATATCCTTTACTCCGTGGTGGGCCGGGACGAGGTGCGCAAGGTGCTCAACCGCGTAAAGGAGACGGATCCTACGGCCTTTGTGAACATGATCCGCACGGAAAGCCTGTCGGGAAGGTTCTACCAGAGACCTAACGACTGACGGATGTGAAATGGAAAACGCATCGGATTTGCGCCGTCCCGGCAGGGGAATCAGAAACAGGATTCCCTTCTGCCGGGGCGGCCTTTTTGCGATATTTGGTATCGTTTTTTGGAATTTTTGAGCGGCTGTTGACATTGTAGACAGTATGTGGTAATATATGTTTACAATGTAGACAACAGGAAGGATTCAAGCCGCCAAAAGGAAGGGGAGTTACATGAAAGCACTGAGCGAAGCGGAATGGAACATCATGGAGAGCCTGTGGGAGGAGTCCCCCAAGGTGGGCAGCAGAATCGTGGCGGATCTGGCGGGCCGGGTAGGGTGGAGCCGGAGCACCACGCTGACCATGCTGAAGCGGATGACGGAAAAGGGGCTGATCGCCTGCGAGGACAATGGACGCATGCGGGTCTATGTGCCGCTTATCGAGCGGGAGACCGCCGTGAAGAAGGAGACGGACAATTTCCTGAAAAGGGTCTATCACGGCAGTGCCAGCATGCTGGTGAACAGCTTCATCAAGAGACAGCGGCTGTCTGCCGAGGAGCTTTCGGAGCTTCGGCAGATTCTGGATAAGGCAGAGGAAGAGCGGAATGGTTGAGTGGATGATTTCTTCAAGTGTATTGATCGTGTTCGTGATGGCCATGCGGTATTTCTTCCGGGGGAAGCTGCCCATGCGGGCCTGGTACGCCCTGTGGCTGGTGGTGGCGGTGCGGCTGCTGGTGCCGGTGTCCTTTGCGGAGAGCGGGCTGAGCATACTGAATCTCTTCGCCTTCACGGACAGCGCCCAGGATCGGCAGGATTTGGCAGGGCAGCAGGAGGATGCAGGCGGTGAGGCGCGGCCTGCGGCAGACGGGGTGGCTGCGGGAGAGAACGGCCGGACAGGGAATGGCCATGGGGCCGGATTGGAGAATCAGGCGGGAACAGGCCTGCTGGAAACAGGGCTGCGAAAGGAAGGTACGCAGGCAGGCCAATCCGGGGAGACAGCGGGCCGGGCCGGGGCAGAGGAGACGGATATTATGGCGGATGCTTTGACCGCACCGGGCCGGGTACAGGAGCCGGAAACAGGCTCCCTGCACTTCCAGGCGGCAACGCAGGCTTCAGGCGGCGGTTCCGGGGAGGACACAGGCGCCGGGAGCCAGGGAACCGGGCACGCCTACCCGGCCTGGCAGACATTCTTCGCCGGACATTCCCTGCTGTGGTATATATGGCTTCTGGGCGTGGCGGTATGCGCAGGCTGTGTCCTGACATTCAACGGAAAGTACCGCAGAAAAGTGCGCATATCCCGCAGGCGCTGCAAGGCGGCAGCGCAGAGCAGACTTCCGGTCTATGTTTCTCCGGTGGTGGATAATCCCTGCATGTTCGGGCTGGCCCGTCCGGCGGTGTACCTGAGCCCGGAGGCTGCGCAGCGGCCGGAGGCCCTTAAGTATGTGCTATGTCATGAGAACGTCCATTACAGCCATCGGGACAATCTGTGGGTGGTGGTGCGCGCGGCATGCCTCTGCCTCCACTGGTACAATCCGCTGGTGTGGATTGCCGCGGCCCTGTCCGAGCAGGACGGCGAGCTGGCCTGTGACGAGAGGACGCTGGAGCTTTTGGGCCAGGAGGAGCGGATCCGCTACGGCAGGGCCCTGCTGGACTTCAGCGCCCAGGGCAGCACCTGGCAGAGGGGCTGGAAGCTTTCCACCGCCATGTCCAGCGGGAAGAAGCTCCTGAAGGAGCGGCTGCTGGTCATCGTGGGAGAGCCCAGGCGGCATGCGGGGGCATTGGCAGGGGTCATGCTCCTGACGGCGCTGTGTATGGCAGCCACCTTCACCGGCAGGGTCAGCGGTCAGGAGCCGGAGGGGGATGCGTCCAAGACAGCCCCGGAGGATGCGGCCTTTGTCGGCACGGGAAGCGGAAAGGAAAGCGCCCCCTCTACGGACGGCGCCGAGAGCACAGCCATCGTATCTGTCAGGCTGGAAGCTGGCAAAGAGCATGTCCTGAAAATCAGCGGAGAAGCCATGCCGGGAAGCAGCCAGTACCGAATCGACCAGATTGAGCTGAACTGGGTGCACGACAGGATGGAGGAGACCATGCAGACCATCCGGCCGGAGGACATGAGAGTGCTGTACACCAGGCCGTTGGAGGAAATCCGAAGCGGTGGGGGACAGATGTATTCCTACACATCGGACGAGGAGCTGTGCTACGCGAAGCCCCTGGTGACGGCTGAGGGCCTGCCTGCCCATGAGGTGGGGAAGTTCCTGGCGGACAGGAACGGACAGATATTCTCTGATGCCCCGGACGGAGGGCTGGTGGTGGCAGACCTGAATTTCGACGGCTATCAGGACTTCTGCCTCCGGGACGGGACGGGGGATACGGTCAATGTTCCCTATTACTGTTATCTCTGGAATCCGGCGGAAGGGCGGTTCGAACCCGGCTATATGATTCCTAATGTGGAGCTGGACCAGGAGGAGCAGCTCATAAGGAGCGCCACCGATGATGGAAATAATCAGCGCTCTGTGAAGTACTACCGCTTTGACGAAGCGAATGTCCTGCACATGGTGCGGTATGTGGAGGAGAACCAGTCCCCGGACGCGGTCTTCCCTACATTGGACCTGACCTATTGTGAGCCGCGCTATGCACTGCCCGCGGTGGACGAATGGGATTACGGCACCCGCTACGGCGGCGCGCTGACCGAGCGGTTCATTTATTGGGCCAAGGAAGCGCTGACGGAGCTGTACGAGTGGAGCGGCACGAAGATAGATACGGCGTGCTTCACGGTAACCCATTTTGGAGACTTTTGCTTTGCAAACACGCCGGAAGAACTAAATTCTTCTTTGATATACTATGACCGTGTGTATGGAGAGGAGGCCGGGTTCGAGAGCTGCATCGAACAGATGGGTGTGGCTACGGAGCGGACGGTGTGGTTCTCCCCTGTGATACAGTGGAACAAGCCGGAGAACCTGGATGAGATGACGGATCATGAGCTGGCGGAATGGTATTTCGAGAGGGCTCCGCTGGCGGAGGGCGAGAAGCTGGTCAGCGTGGAGGGAATCGGGGAAGGAATCAGCTACGATACCTATAGCATCTTGAACATCATGGCGGAATCGGGGAATTTCTATCAGATATATCTAAATGGGGCTACCAGGGAGATGAGCGCCATGTATGGCCCTTATGATTACCGGCCGGACTGAGCGTGAAGGAAATCACGAAGCACGAAAGTACCTTGCCGGGCGATTTCAAGCTTCAGGCGGAAGAAGCCCAAAGTGCGGACATTCTTTCGGATTGCGGTGGATTATTGATTGTGGCCCGTGAA
>CAOOJO010000225.1 GCA_948496895.1 uncultured Acetatifactor sp.
GTTCGATGAGGCGGAGGACAGATTCAACCAGGAATACATGGACGGAGAGCGTTCCATAGAGGGAAAGCATTCCATCGAAGGAAAGCATCCTATGGATACAGGGAGTTCCATGGGAAGGGGAACCTCCTGGGGCACAGGCCGTCCCGGGGAGGCATGGAACCGGAACCTCCTAGGCGAGTATGAACCCGGCGCGCTGGAAATCAGGCAGGCGGAGTATGAGAAGGAGCTTGATGCCTCGGAATCCGAGTGGAGGGCCGCGAAAAAGGACATAGACCAGTACAGGGAGCAGATCAAGGCTTCCAGGAGATTGGTAGAGGACAAGCTGGCGGAGAAGAGCCGCCTGGAGGCCGACAGGAAAGAGACGGAAAGGCTGCTGCAGGACTACGACAGGGAGCTGGCGGAGCGCGGCGTCATATGGCGATACGTGGGAACAGGACAGGAGGATATGTTCGACACGGAGAAGCTTCTGGCCGGGGTGCGCAGGAAGCTCCTGGACGCGGATCTGGCAAGGCAGAGCCTGGAGAAGGAGCTGGATGCCCTGGACAGGGAATACCGCAGGCTGGCTCAGGGACAGGTGCTGGAGCTGTCGGAGGAGTTCCGCGGGATGCTGGAGGAGGCCGGGATTCATTTCGTCTATGGAATGGAATGGCTTAAGAAGAACCAGCTTTCCGCCCAGAGGAACCGACAGCTGGTGGCCAGGCAGCCCTTTCTTCCCTATTCATTGATTTTGTCAGGCCAGGAGCTGGAACGCCTGCGGGGACTGCCGAACCAGGTCTATACCTCCGCACCGGTTCCCATCCTGATCCGTGAGGAGCTGGAGGGGCAGGACAGGGAACCCGGCGGGACAGTACAGTCCTTCGGCGAGCTGCATTTTTATGTATGGTTCAACGATAACCTGTTGGAGGAGGAGAAGCTGAACGCCATGCTGGCGCAGCTGGATGACCGGAGGGGCAAGCTGCGCAGGGCCATCGACACCCGCCAGGCCGAATACATGGAGTACGTGGGCCATCAGGAGAAAATCAAGGGCCAAGAGGTGACGAAGAGCGCCTATGAGAAGGGAAAGGCGGATATGGCCGCCCAGGAGACGGGCCTCGCCCGCCTGGAGCAGGAAATCCTGCGGGGACGGGAGGGGCTGGAAGCCCTGGAGGGGCGCCAGGCCAGGCGGGAGCAGGACGCGGCGGGCCTGGACAGGGCCATTGCCTGGCAGACCAGGAGGCTTGCGGACTTCGGGAGATTCCGGGAAAGCTATGAGGAATACCGAAGGAATTGCCATGCCCTGGAGAAGGTCCGGCAGGAAAAGGAGCGGGTAAAGAACCTTCAGAAGCTGGAAGCGGAGAAGAACGCCAGGAGAGAGCAGCTGCTGGAGACGGAGAGGAACCGCCTTGCGCTGCTGGAGCGGGAGGCCTGGGCCTGCGGGGAGAAGCTGGAGACATACCGGCAGTATCCTTTTCCGGAAGAGGAGCCTCTTTCCCTTACGGAGGCGCAGGCTAAGGAAGCCGAGAGCCGCTACGAAATCATCACAAATGGAATCAGCGCGGAGCAGAAGGAGCTGGAGGAGCGGGTTCGCGCCGCGCAGAAACGCTACGACAGAGCCATGGAAGAGCTGAGCGGCCTGGCGAAGAAATACAGCCTGGCCCGGGAGGACTGGGAGGCCGTACCCTATGACAAGAAGGAGGAGAACCACCAGGAAATCCAATTGGAGGAGCAGGAGCGGAAGCTGCGGAAGCAGAAAAGCATGATTCACGAAGAGGAGATACAGTGCGCGCTGCTGCGTCAGGAAAAGGACGCAAAATTGAAAACCATAAAAGAGCGATGCCAGAAAGAAGACCCTGTCCCCAGGGAGGAAATCCAGACCATACGCTTCGAGGACGCCATCCGGAAGCTGGAGTACCAGCAGAAGGAGGCGCAGAAGGAGAAGGAGCTGACGGACAGGCGAGTCCAGGATTACAGGAGCAACCTGACGGCGTTGGCGGAATATGAGGAATTCGCGGAGGAGCCAGAGGAAAGCGGCAGCCTAACGTCAGAGGAAAACCGTTCCCAGACAATAATTTGGGAATTCGACCTCTCTGCTCTAAGCGGAGCGGAGCTGACGAGGCAGAAAGGACTGCTCATCCGGGACTACAATGCCTGTCTGGAGCAGCGAAGCCAGGCAAGGGCTGCCCTGGAGCGGGTGCTGAACCGGATGATAAGGATGGAGGCCTTTGCGGAGGACTTCTACCAGAAGCCCCTGGAGGCCATGCTGCAGCTCACGGAGGACGCGGAGCGCGTCATCAGGCAGCTGGACACCACCATAGCCTCCTACGACAGCCTGATGGAGAAGCTCCAGGTGGACATTTCCATGGTGGAGAAGGAGAAGGCGAAGATAACGGAGCTTCTGGGGGATTACCTGAAAGAAGTGCACGAAAATCTAAGCAGAATCGACCGCAATTCCACTATTTCTGTGCGCGAGCGCCCCGTGAAGATGCTGAAGGTAGAGCCGCCGGACTGGGTGGAGAACGAGGCCATGTTCTCCCTGCGGCTGCAGGATACCATCGACGACGTGACGGCCAGGGGAATCGCGCTGCTGGAGGAGAACGGCAACCTTCAGGAATTCCTGGGCACCCGGATCACCACCAAGGGGCTCTATGACGCGGTGGTGGGAATCGGCAACATCCAGATTCGCCTCTACAAGATTGAGGAGCAGCGGGAGTACCCCATCACCTGGGCAGACGTGGCGAAGAATTCCGGCGGGGAGGGCTTCCTGTCGGCTTTCGTCATCCTTTCCGCGCTGCTCTATTATATGCGGAAGGACGACACTGACATCTTCGCCGATCGGAACGAGGGGAAGGTGCTGCTCATGGACAATCCCTTTGCCCAGACCAACGCCTCCCATCTGCTCAAGCCCCTGATGGACATGGCGAAGAAGGCCAACACCCAGCTGATCTGCCTGACGGGACTGGGCGGAGAGTCCATTTATAACCGGTTCGACAATATCTACGTCCTGACATTGATTGCCGCCAACCTGCGAAACGACATGCAGTACCTGCGGGCGGAGCATATGCGGGGTTCGGAGGAGGAGACCGTGCTGGTGTCCCAGATTGAGGTGATGGAGCAGCAGGAGTTCGTGTTCTAGGAATCCTGCGGGGAATAGAGGGAGAACGGGAGAGTAACGATGAAACAGGCAATGACATACGAAGAAAAATACAAAATGATGGTGGAGACTCCGGTGAACAAACTGATTCCCCGGCTGGCGGTGCCTACCATCATCAGCATGCTAATCACCTCCATCTATAACATGGCGGACACCTTTTTCGTAAGCCAGTTGAGCACCAGCGCCTCCGGGGCCGTGGGCGTGAACTTTTCCCTGATGGCCATGATCCAGGCCATCGGCTTCACGCTGGGCATGGGCAGTGGGAACTACATGTCCCGCATGCTGGGGGCCAAGGAGCAGGACAAGGCCCAGAGGGCCTGCTCCACGGCGGTGTATACCGCGTTTGTCTTCGGACTTCTGCTGGCGGTGTTCGGTATCTGGAATATAAATGCCCTGGTGCGGGCCCTGGGGGCTACGGAGACCATCGCGCCCTATGCCAGGGACTATGGGCAGTACATCCTGATTGCCGCGCCTTACATGACCGTGTCCTTCGTGTTCAATAACCATCTGCGCTCCCAGGGGAACGCGGCCCTGTCCATGCTTGGCATCACGGCAGGGGGCGTGCTGAACGTCATCCTGGATCCGGTGCTGATATTCGGGTTCGAACTGGGCATCTCCGGCGCGGCCATTGCCACGATTTTCAGCCAGTTCGTCAGCTTCCTGATCCTGCTGACGCTGGTGATTCGGTCGGGGAACGTGCTGAAGCCCCATCCGAAGTTCTTCACCATGAAGGGATGGGTGTACAAGGAGATTCTGTCCGCCGGGATGCCCACTTTGGGGCGGCAGGGGCTGGCCAGCGTGGCCTCGGTGCTGCTGAACGTGGCGTCCTCCGGCTTTGGGGACGCTGCGGTGGCGGCCATGTCCATCGTGACCAGAATCATGATGTTCATCAACTCGGCGCTGATCGGCTTCGGCCAGGGCTTCCAGCCGGTGTGCGGCTTCAATTTCGGGGCGAAGCGGTACGGGCGGGTGCTGGAGGCGTACTATTTCTGCCGCAGGGTGGCCTTCGTGTTCCTGCTGGTCATGGCGGTGGTGATGTTCGCCGTCTCCACGCCGATTATGAGGCTGTTTCGGAGGGAGGACGCGGAGGTGATCCGCATAGGGGCGCTGGCGCTGAAGCTCCAGTGCGTCCTGCTGCCGGTTCAGTCCTTCACCATCATCGGCAACATGCTGACCCAGTCCATCGGCTACAGCTTCCGGGCCACGCTTACAGCCATCGGGAAGCAGGGACTGTTCTTCATCCCGGCTATCCTGATTCTGCCCGGGGCCTGCGGAATCCTGGGGCTGCAGCTGGCACAGCCGGTGGCGGATCTGCTGACCTTTGTGCTGACACAGGTGATTGTGGTCATGGTGGTGAAGGAATTGAAGGGGATGGAGAGGGAGGCAGAGACATCCCGATAGGAAAATCCGTTGCAGAAAATCTACTATACAAAATTAAAATAAGTGATATAATAGAATCCAATGACAGGATTCTATTATCATGTATAATAGACGCTAGGAAAAACAAGCATCCAAAGCCCCGCACTTAGGGGCTACGATAAACCGGGAGGAAGAACACATGAAACCATATGGTGTAAACGAATTAAGAAGAATGTTCCTGGACTTCTTCGAGAGCAAAGAGCATCTGAAAATGAAGAGCTTTTCACTGGTGCCCCACAACGACAACAGCCTGCTGATCATCAACTCCGGCATGGCCCCCTTAAAGCCCTACTTCACGGGACAGGAGATTCCTCCCAGGCGCAGGGTCACCACCTGCCAGAAGTGCGTCCGCACAGGGGACATCGAGAACGTGGGCAAGACCGCCAGGCATCTGACCTTCTTTGAGATGCTGGGCAATTTCTCCTTCGGGGACTATTTCAAGCATGAAGCCATCCGCTGGAGCTGGGAGTTTTTGACGGAAGTGGTGGGCATGGATCCGGAGCGCCTGTACCCTTCCATCTACAGCGAGGATAACGATGCCTTTGAAATCTGGACAAAGGAAATCGGCGTGCCCGCAGAGAAGATCACCCGCTTCTACAGGGACGAGAACGGAAAATGCGACAATTTCTGGGAGCACGGCGCAGGCCCCTGCGGCCCCTGTTCCGAGATCTACTACGACAGAGGAATCAAATATGGCTGCGGCAGGCCCGACTGCAAGGTGGGCTGTGACTGCGACCGCTTCATGGAAGTATGGAACAATGTGTTCACCCAGTTCGACAATGACGGAAAGGGCAAC
>CAOOJO010000226.1 GCA_948496895.1 uncultured Acetatifactor sp.
GTTCTTCCCGGCTTTTTTCTCCAGGGCAATGACCTCCTCCGCGCCCTGGCGGTAGCAGCGGCGCATTTCCCTCTCCCAGGCCTCCCCGGAAAGCCTGTCCCCTATCCTCTCCCGGATGGCGGCGAAATCCGGCTTCTCCATCCCGGCCAGTGTATTGTAGAGCTCCAGCATCAGAACCGTGCCGATGCCCACCTTCGTCCCATGGAGCACCGCCGGGATGCCGTCAAAGAGGAACTGCATCTCCCAGTAGTGGGACTGGTGGTGCTCCGCGCCGGATGCCGGGCGTGAGTTCCCCGAAAAGTCCATGGCGATGCCGGAGAGTACCAGCGCCTCGGTGAGCACCGACACCGCCTTGCCGTCATGGGCCGCGAGCCCGCTGGTGCTTTCCATGGTCCGATCCACCGCCGTCCGCATGATGTCCGCTATGGTATCGCAGTAGTATTCATCGTTTACGATGTGGGAAAGCTTCCAGTCCAGCAGGCAGTTATATTTTCCCAGGATATCCGCCGCTCCCGCCGCAAGCATCTTCAGGGGCGCGTCGGCCATGATCTCCGGCTCACAGATCAGCGCCAGGGGCTCCTGGGCGGGATACGTGACTTTCATGTTCCGGAAAATCAGCGGGGCCACGCCGCTTACCAGCCCGTCCATGGAAGGCGCGGTAGCCACCAGGAGAAAAGGCCTGCCTGTGATGTAGCTGAAATACCGTCCGATGTCATTGATGGTACCGGTCCCGATGGAAATGACAATGTCCGCATCCCTGTCATTGGCCATGGCCACGCTGCCAAGGGCATGCTCGTCCGCTGCCAGGTCTCCGCCCTCGGGGCTCTTCAGGACATAGGAAGCAAAGGGGATGCCCGCCCTGTCCAGCGCCTCCTCCACCCTGACGCCCGCGATGCTGTATGTATGGGTGTCGGAGATCAGGTAGGGCCTTGCGAAGCCCAGCTGCCCCAAAAGCCCTGGCAGCTTCTCGATAGCGCCTGGCTCAAAAATATAGTGGGCAAACAGGGATTTGTGCGTCCGCCCGCACTGGCATGTAAAGCTGCAGTTCAAATACGATTCAATGGATGGATTCTGCATGATTTCCTCCTTCTCCCTCTTCCTGATAGGGTCAAGCCAAATCTCGCAATATCTCTGAAAGGAAATGGGCTTCGATGAAGGTAATGGAGCCATACTTCGTTTCAAACCATGTGATATTGGCATCCATACATGATTTCTCTTCCGCCTGAAAGGGGTATTGGCAGAGTATGATATCTTTTTTCTCCAATAGCATGAAAATGTCTTTCGCTATGGGGACATCTCCAAATATGCCGAACTCTTTTCTCGTATTGTCCGCCATTTCCTTGATTTCAACAAGCTGCCCAGCTGTCAGTTCGATTTCACGCTTCATGATGCAAGGCCTTTCCCAGCATAATTTGTTGCTTTGCCGCAACCATCATGTCCATCAGGCGTTCCGCTCCCCTGCGCTCTTCTGATGTCATATGGCTTCCCCTGAACGCTGTATACACACCCGGCTTATCATCATCCACAAACAGATCCGCGACGGCCCTGGAAGCGGCGGAGATCATCCAGAGCCGTCTTCGGGTTTACGAAAATGAAAACTTGCCAGATAGTTCATAAAAAATGGCGTATTTTGTCCAGCTCCGCCTTTTTCGCTTCGCTCATGTACAGCCTGCCGTTCTGCTTCCCTATGACGCCCTCCTTCTTTCGGCTCTTGAGCCAGTCGCTGACAAAGCCGGGCGCGTAGCCTCCGGTGGAAAAGCCTCCCGCCAAAGCGATGATTTTCGGATAGGCCTGCTCCAGGTACTCCTGTTCCGCCACGCCGGGGTGCGCGTTCTCATACAGCCAGAACTGGATGTCGTAGAGCAGCCATGACTTCTCGTCAGCGTGAAGGGCGAAATAGCCCTTTTCCTCCACGATCCGTGCGGCAATGTCCCGGATCCATCCTTCCATCGCAGCCGGGTCGCCGCTCTTTTGGCACAGCTCACGGAGCAAGGGGGAGAAGGGAGCCTCCCGCACCATTTCCAGGGCTTCCTCTTTCTCCTCCTCCGGGTCGGGCCCGAAGGTCTCCTCGTCCACCAGTCCCCGTATGAAGTCCTCGAAGGTGTCGGCCAGGGGCGTGATCTCGTAATCGCATTCCTGATCCACATGCACCACCTTGGGCTCCCCCTGGGGGCCGCAGTCCCTGTAATCCAGGAAAATCATGTCGTGGCCGCCGGAAGGGCAGTCGCAGACAGCCACGCCGATGGGCGGATATTCCCACTCGTCGATCATGAACTGGCTGCCCAGCTCCCCGCACAGGGAATACATCTTGTCCCGTCCTATACCGAAGATGCCGGTGATGGCCACATGATCCTCCGCCCAGCTGGTGGGCACATCGGTGGGAAAGCAGGTGTTGGCGGGGATGCCGCCGTTGTGCTGCCTCATGAGCCAGATGTACGAGGCGGGCAGCTTGTAGCCCAGCTCCTCCTCGATGTCAGCGATTAGTTCATCAGAAGGCGGGGCGGAGACGTACTCCTTCAGGGCATACGCGCTGTCATCCCAGAAACCGGTAAAGTCGAAGCCTTCAAAAGGGGTCGCCTGGGGCTGGGATGGCGCATCCTGTGTCACCCTGTCCACCAGGGGGACTGGCATGGCAGACCGGCGGAAAGTGTGGAAGACAGCCCAGGGCAGCCCGCTCTCCTCAAAGAAGATTCTGGCCACGGCCAGGACAGTGGGTAGATCCCAGGCCACGAAGTCCACATATCCATTGTAGATTCCGGTGGCCCCGCCGGTAAGGGTCAGTGCATACGGCCCTGCTTTCTGTGTCAGGGCTGACTCCAGCCTGTCCCGGAACTCGAAAATCTCCTGGCTGCGGTTCTCACCCATAAAGCCGTCTATGGGATAGCAGAGGAAGCCGGGCACGATGCCGTCCGCGTGAAGGCTGTCCATGTAGTCTTCCTCGCCGTTCAGGTACTCATCGAGGATGGGCACGCAGCCGGTGGAGCCGACGATCACATCCATCCGCCAGTCGGGATTCGGGCCTTCATCGGGCTTCATTTGATAGCTGGTGTAGAGCTCCAGCACCTCCTCCGGGGCGATGGAGAGATCCAATCCCATCTCCTCCAGCTTCCCGGAAAGCTCCGTGAGCAGGATGGGCGGCTCCTCCCTGGGCGCATCCAGCACATCGAAGGAGTCGATGGAGCGCATATGGGGGATTTCCCCCAGGATTTGATCCGTAAGGGTGACCAGCATCCACCATATCTGGTTTACGTCCGCGCCGGGGGCATGGCGGAGCTTTTCGCAATAGGCGGCGAGGCCGAGGCCGTCCTCCTCCTGCTGCTCTATCCAGATCTGCACGTCATCGCCGGAGATTTCCCAGTCGCCAAAGCGCAGGCCCATGTTCTTTGCAGGCTGGCGTCCCACCAGGATGCTCCAGTGCTCCAGCACGGAGGCGGGGGCAAAGCATCTGAAATAGATCAGCTGCAGGAGCTTTACCCGGTCTCCCTCGGGAGTCAGAATCAGCTCATGCTTTTCCCCGTTGAATCCCAGCTCAAAGGAGACATCGTCAAAGGCAAGCTGCAGGATTTCATTGCACATGGCCACCAGTTCATCGCCGCGTTCATGGTTCCTATCCTGATCCATAAGGTTGCGCAGCCCGGCTTCCTTGCTGGCAAAGGCTTCCCAGGCCTTCCTGGTCCGCTCCAGGAAGTTTTCCGTGAAGCGGGGCAGGGAAAGCCTTTCCCGGCAGTCCTGAATGAAATCTTCTATAACGCTCCTGGTATTGATTTGGGGGGCATCGCCGGGGTGGCGCTCAAGGGCCTTGCTGAAATAGTCCAGGGCAGGACCCTCCTGATCCAGATAGTAATGGGCGTAGCCCATGCGGAAATTCCAGGAGTAATCGCTACCCAGCTCCTCCTTATGACGTTTCATCAGGCTTATGGCCCGCCGGAGCATCCTTTTGCCCTCCGCCCCTTCCGGGTCGGCCAGGTTGATGTAGGCGCGGGCCAGCGCCATGTCCAGCTCCGGGCTGCGCCCGTCCTCCGGGATTGCTTCCAGGGTGTCGATGATTTTTCTGTATTCTCCATTCTCGTGCCATCTCTGGCATTGTTCCAGCAGTTCCATTTTTCCTCCTTACAGAGCCCTGCTTTGTTGGGTAATCCCTCTGCTGATTGAGCTGGCTCTTTTTTGGGCAATCGACTTTTCGGCTTTCACTATGGCGGAACGGTCGGCTATCGTTTCCGTTGCGCTGGCTGCTATGGGGATGGGCGTCTATCGTCCAAATATATCACATAACCGCAGATTCATTCAATATGCAATATGATTGTAACATAATCCCGCTTGCACTTCCATAAGATTTCTTTCATTCTTTCAAAAGTCATTTTCTTATCTTTTTGCAATCTTTTCCCCATTTCTTCCTACAGCAATAATGCTTTCCCAGGCAAAACATATTGCTTGTAAATGCCTGATATGCTATATTATTCTTAGATGCGGGAAATCACATTTTAAAGGGAAGGGTGGAAATGAAAAAATTCTTATCAGCCATTGCTTTTGTAGCGATTGCCATGGTAACAGGCAGCGTTGTCTCCTATGCGGTAAATAGAAGTTCACAGGGGAGCGAGGATGTGGCACAGGATGATCAGATAAGCGTCTCCTGCCAGGTTTCGGGATGTATACTGACGGCAGAGCATCAACACGGTTCATGCGGCATCGACGGCTGTACGCTGACCGGGGAGCATACCCACGGCAGATGCAGCATTGCCGGATGCTCCGATACAGAGCCCCATATGCACAACGGTGAGTATTGTTATCCCCACTCCGCTGATGATGGTCACGGGTATCATACCTGCGGATTGCCGGGGTGCAGTCTGGAAGCCCAGCATGTACACGGGGCCTGCGGCATCGACGGCTGTACGCTGACCGGGGAGCATACCCACGGCAGATGCAGCATTGCTGGATGTTCCGATACAGAGCCCCACATGCACAACGGCGAATATTGTTATCCTCATTCCGCTGACGATGGACATGGGTACCATACCTGCGGTCTGCAGGGATGCAGCCTGGAAGCCCCCCATGTACATGGGGCCTGCGGCATCGATGGCTGTACGCTGACCGGGGAGCACACCCACGGTAGATGCAGTATTGTAGGATGTACCGAGACAGTAGTCCACATACATAACGGCGAGTACTGTTATCCTCACTCCGCTGACGACGGACATGGGTACCATACCTGCGGACTGCCGGGCTGCACGGACATGAGCAGCCATACACACAACTCCTGCGGCGTCCCCG
>CAOOJO010000227.1 GCA_948496895.1 uncultured Acetatifactor sp.
CGACGATTCCGGACATGAAGCAGTTCAATGCCGCCTCCATGGCCATGGTGGGGAACCAGGTCTGCCTGGCCTATTATGACACGGGCGTCAATAAGGTAAAGCTTCTCCAGGGGACAGGATCCTCTTTTCAGCAAGTGGCCGACAACCTGGGCACAGGGGTGGATTATCTGGGCGTCTGCAGCTATGGCTCCAATCTCTATATCGCCACCCGGGCGCAGAACACATCAAATCTGGTGGTGCGCAGGAAGGTGGTATCGGGGGGCAGCGTGACGCCGCCGGTGACGCCTCCCGTGGCACAGGAGCCCTACCTGCTGACCCTGACGCCTCCCGCGGAATATACCGACAGCCATATTTACATCGATGGGGTGGAATACACGGCCACCAGAAGCGGGGGAGGGTACCAGCTGAAGCTCCCTGATGCCTCCGGCCAGACGGCAGTGATGTATTCCTATGACAGCAGGAATATTCCGGTGGGGATGTATGTGTGGAGGCTGTCATGGGAAGGGGAGAACTGCAAGGCTGTCCCGCTGCCCGGACTCCAGAACCTGCTGAGCTACCATGGCTTCTCCATCCGGGTACAGAGTCCGGCGGGAATCCGCTTCAAGTCAGGGATAGAGTCAGGCTTAAAGCAGCAGCTCCTGGCGGGGGCTGTGGACGGCTGCAGGCTGAAGGAATACGGAACCCTGTTCATCACCAATGAAAACAGGGAGAAATACCCCTTTGTGAAGGACGGGACAAAGGTAGGCGGCGGAAGGGCCTATTGGACGGAGAACGGCAAGGTATATGATAAGGTGTTCGAGACGGTGGCGGGGAGGAACCGGTTCACCTCTGTGCTGATAAATCTGGCTCCCAATATGTATGACAAGGACATCTCCTTCCGTGCCTACGCGGTGCTGGAATGCAACGGACAGGATTTGATCATATATGGCCCGCCGGTATACAGGAGCGTATACACTGTAGCGAAGCAGGTGCAGGCCAAGGGCGAGTTCAAGCCCGGCAGCAGCGGATACCGTTATGTGCAGGAAATCATTGATTCTGTGGAAAAAAGGTGAGAGAGGACAGGAAGCAATATATGGGAAAGAAAGGTTTGGCGATAGGGATTCTGGCAGGAGCGGCCATGTTCGCGGCAGGATTTCTGGTGAGGACGGCCTGGGACGGATACAAGGATGAACAGGAGGCGCTGGCTGCAATGAATCAGGAAGCAGCAGAGGAAGAAGCCATGGCTCGACAGGGGGGGCAGGAGGCGCCGGAAGCGACAGCGGGAGAGTACCTGGAAGCAGATATGGTTCAGGTGCGCATTGAGGACGGACAGGTGCAATGGTTTGACGGCAGGCTGTGGCATGGGGTGGCATCGGTGGAGGAATTGCAGAGAAAGGACAGGTTCTATCTGGCAGAAGAGGCGTTCCGGGAGTTCGATGAGCAGCTGCGGCAGGAGAAGGCTGCCGCACGGCAGGCAGAGGCTGCAGGGGAATCCGATGGGGAGGCTTCAGAGGCATTGTCTGTAGGCGTGAAAGAGACTCCCAAGCCGGTACAGCGTCCTCAGTCCACGTCTGCACCGCAGGCGCCTGTGGAAGTGCCTGTGCCTGCGGAAGGATCAGTGGACAGCGGCGGAAGCTCTGGCGGAGGGAATTCCGGCGGAGGGAATTCCGGTGGAGGGAATTCCGGCGGGGAAGCTCCCGTTGCCCCGCCTCCTGTGGAGGAACCCTCGGATCCGGGGAACAGCGGCGGAGATTCCGGCGGTGATGCAGGAAGCGATACCGGGGACGGCGAGAACATGGAATGGTCGGACGACTATCTGTGAGAAAGATAGTCTGTGGGAAAAAGCCCACGTTGTGCAGAAGATGAAAGGGGGAGGCCAGCATGGATATCTATCAGGATTTTGCAAGTGTCTACGACAGGTTCATGGACAATGTCCCTTATGAGGAATGGGCGGAGCGCATAGACGGCCTGATCCGGAAATACGGCGTGTCCAAGCCGGAGCGGGACGTGGAGGGGCTTTTGGAGTCCGAGCGCAACCTGGTGGTGGACTTAGGCTGCGGCACCGGGACGCTGACGGAGCTGATGTATGCGAAAGGCTACGACATGATAGGGGTGGACGCCTCCGGGAGCATGCTGAACGCCGCCATGGAGAAGAAGGAGAGGAGTGGCTCCGAGATCCTCTACCTGCAGCAGGACATGCGGGAGCTGGATCTCTACAGCACAGTGGGCACCGTCCTGTGCGTCTGCGATTCCGTGAACTATATTTTGGAGGAAGAGGAGCTGCTTGGCGTATTTTCCCTGGTGAAGAAGTTCCTCTACCCCGGCGGCGTGTTCCTCTTTGACTTCAATACGGACTACAAGTACAGGGAAGTCATCGGCGATGCCACCATCACGGAAACCAAAGAGGACTGCAGCTTCATCTGGGACAACTTCTATGACGTGGAAGAGGGGATCAATGAATACGACCTGACCGTCTTCGTCCGGGAGGAGGGGGAGCTGTTTCGGCGCTTCCAGGAGACCCATTACCAGAGGGGCTATACCCTGGAGCAGATGCGGAGCCTGATAGAGCGGGCGGGCATGGATGTGGTGGAGGCCAGGGACGTGGATACCGGAGAGGCTGTCAGGCCGGAGAGTGAGCGGATCTACCTGGTGGCCAAGGCGCCGGAGACAAAGGTTCCCTGAGGCGGCGCAGCAGGAAGGGAAGTGCGGATTCGCATACGGGGGATTCCGATAGAAAACGAGGTGTGAAATGGCAGATTATTTGGTACGGGCCACCGCCGCGGGGGCGCAGGTCAGAGCCTTTGCCTGCACTACGAAGACGACAGTGGAGGCGGCAAGACAGGCCCATGATACAAGCCCGGTGGTGACGGCGGCCCTGGGGCGGCTTCTGAGCGCAGGAGCCATGATGGGCAGCATGCAGAAGGGGGAGGAGGATCTGGTGACCCTGCAGATTAAGGGGGACGGCCCTGTGCAGGGGCTGCTTGTGACGGCGGATTCCAAAGGCGGCGTGAAGGGCTACGCCAATGTGGCCGACGTGATTCTCCCGGCCAATGCCCTGGGCAAGCTGGACGTGGCGGGGGCTGTGGGACAGGGGACGCTTTCCGTCATCAGGGACATGGGTTTAAAGGAGCCCTATGTTGGGCAGACTTTACTGCAGACCAGTGAAATCGCGGAGGATCTGACCTATTATTTCGCCTCCTCCGAGCAGGTGCCCTCCTCCGTGGGGCTGGGGGTGCTCATGGAGCGGGACAATACCGTCAGGCAGGCCGGGGGCTTCATCGTGCAGCTTATGCCCTTTGCGGAGGACGCCACGATCGACAGGCTGGAGCGCAACCTTTCGGGGATCACCTCCGTGACAGCCATGCTGGACGCGGGGGACACCCCGGAGCGGATGCTGGGGCGGATCCTGGAGGGGCTGGACTGCCAGGTGACGGACACCTGTCCCGTGGCCTTTTCCTGCAACTGCAGCAAGGAGCGGATCGAGAAGGTGCTGATCAGCCTGGGGAAGAAGGAGATTCAGGACATGATCGACGAGGGCCAGGAGGTGGAGGTGAACTGCCACTTCTGCAATACCCATTACAGGTTCAGCGTGGAAGAGCTGAAGGGAATCTATCGGAGGAGCAGGCTGCCGTAAGGCAGTGGGCGCGGCAGGCAGTGAAAGGCAGCCAGGGGAAGATCGTGGTTAGAGGAGGCTAACAAAAGCCTGCCGGAAAACGGAAAAACGGACGGGAAAGAGAGGATGGCATGGAGCAGGGATTCATCAAGGTGGCGGCAGTGACGCCAAAAATCAGGGTGGCCGACCCGGCCTACAATGCGGGGGTCATCTGCGAGAGGCTGGAGGAGGCCTGCGGAAATGGCGCGAAGATCATCGTGTTCCCGGAGCTGTGCATCACGGGCTATACCTGCGGGGATCTGTTTTTGCAGGAAATCCTGCTGCGGGAGGCCTCCACACAGCTGCTTTGCATCGCGGAACGCACCCGGGGGAAGGATGCCCTGGTGATGGTGGGGCTGCCTGTGGAGCGGGAGGGCAGGCTCTACAATGTGGCCGCGGTGCTCTGGAACGGGGAGGTTCTGGGGATGATTCCCAAGGCCAATATCCCCTCCTACGCGGAATTCTATGAGGGGCGGCACTTCGCGGAGGGCAATGCGGAGCCTGTGCCTTTTTCTTTCATGGGCAGAACGGTTCCTTTCGGCACCAATATCCTGTTTTCCTGCGAGACTGTCCATGGCCTTACCGTGGGCTGCGAGATATGCGAGGATCTGTGGGTGGCGGACGCCCCGGCGGTGAACCATGCTCTGAAGGGGGCCACTGTCATCGCCAACCTCTCCGCCTCCAACGAGACCATAGGCAAGGACGAGTACCGGGAGCTTCTGGTGAAATCCGTCAGCGCCAGGCTGCTGTGCGGCTATGTGTACACCTCTGCGGGGGAGGGGGAGTCCACCCAGGATCTGGTGTTCGGCGGGCATAACCTGATCGCGGAGAACGGCACGATTCTGGCCCAGGTGAAGAAGTTCACCTGCGAGACCCTCTACGGCGACATCGATGTCTGGAAGCTCCTGGCGGACAGGCGGCGCATGGGGACTTTCGGCAAGGAGCCGGAGGCCGCTTATGTGAAGGTGCCTTTCCGGCTGGAGGTGGGGGAGACGGATCTGCAGCGCAGTTTCCCTGCCCTGCCTTTCGTGCCGGGGGATGCGGAGAAGAGAAGGAGGCGCTGCGAGGAGATTCTTTCCATCCAGTCCTACGGCCTGAAAAAGAGGTACGAGCATACGGGGGCGAAGACGGCGGTGCTGGGCATCTCCGGCGGGCTGGATTCCACGTTGGCGCTGCTGGTCACCGTGCGCACATTCGACATGCTGGGCCTGGACAGAGGGGCAATCGTGGCGGTGACCATGCCCTGCTTTGGCACCACGGACAGGACCTATGAGAACGCCTGCCTGCTGGCCCGGACGCTGGGGGCCACGCTGGAGGAGGTGGACATCAAAGAGGCGGTGACGGTGCATTTCGGGGACATCGGCCAGGACATGGCCAATCATGACGTGACCTATGAGAACGGCCAGGCCAGGGAGCGGACCTAGGTGCTGATGGACATTGCCAACCGTGTGGGAGGCCTTGTGATAGGAACCGGGGACATGTCCGAGCTGGCCCTGGGCTGGGCCACCTACAATGGGGACCACATGTCCATGTACGGGGTGAACGCGGGCGTGCCCAAGACCCTGGTGCGGCATCTGGTGGAATATTATGCGGATACCTGTAACGATAAAGCGCTGGAAGATGTGCTGAGAGACGT
>CAOOJO010000228.1 GCA_948496895.1 uncultured Acetatifactor sp.
GGGATTCCGGAAATGATCCATCACTTTTTCGCTGTACATAGCTCCTCCTGTCTAAATCCCTTACTCCTTCCGGGACTTCACGAAATCCTCATACAGAGGAGACATGTCCCGCAGCCTCTGCACGATTTCCTTCAGATGCCCCACCACCTGATCCAGCTCCTCCATCGTGTTCTCCTCCGATAGGGTCATGCGAAGCGACCCATGGGCCTCCTCATGCTTCAAACCGATTGCCAGCAGCACATGGGAGGGATCCAGGGAGCCGGAGGTACAGGCGGAGCCGCTGGAGGCGCATACCCCCCGCATGTCCAGCATGATCAGCAAAGATTCCCCCTCGATGAACCGGAACGAGATGTTCGCATTGCCGGGAAGCCGCTTCTCCCGATGACCGTTGAGACGGCAATAGGGAATCTCCTCCTCGATCCGCCGTATCAGGTAATCCCGAAGCTCTCTTTCCTTTTCGGCCTTCTCCTCCATGAGCCCCAGGGCCCTGCGGACAGCGGCGGCGAAGCCCACGATGCCCGGGACGTTCTCCGTGCCGGCCCGCATGCTCCTCTCCTGCGCTCCGCCGTGCATAAAAGAACGGATTTGCGCTCCCAAACGGCTTTTCACATCAGAGCGGATATACAGCATGCCGACGCCCTTTGGGCCATTCAGCTTGTGGGCGCTGGCGCTGAGCATGTCGATGTTCATCTCCTCTACATCGATGGGAACCTGTCCGAAGGCCTGCACCGCATCCGTGTGGAACAGGACGCCATGCTCTCTGGCGATGGCGCCGATCTCCCGGATGGGTTCTATGGTTCCGATCTCATTGTTGGCGAACATGACGCTGATCAGGATGGTGTCGGACCGGATAGCCGCTTCCAGGGCCTGCGGATCCACCAGGCCGTCCCCGTCCACCTCCAGATAGGTCACCTCATATCCTCTTTTTTCCAGATAGGCACAGGTGTGCAGGACGGCATGGTGCTCTATCTTTGTGGTGACGATATGCTTCCCTTTTCCGGTACAGCCCTCCGCCGCTGCTTTAATGGCCCAGTTGTCCGCCTCTGTCCCCCCTGACGTGAAATAGATTTCCTCCTGCTTCGCGCCGATGGCGCCTGCGATGGTCCGCCTGGCCTCGCCGATGGCCTTTTTCCCGGTAGAACCCAGGGAATAGATGGCGCTGGGATTGCCGTACAGTTCCCCGAAATAAGGCAACATGGCTTCCACCACCTCCGGGGCCGTCCTGGTGGTGGCTGCATTATCCAGATATATCATTTTCGTCCTCTCCGTTTCCCATCCCACAGAGCCGCCCCACGGGGCTTTCCCTTTTCTGACAGCGCGGTCCGCGGGTTTATATTCATACCTATCTACTAGGTTTATGGACAGTATAGCACTCTAAGCATGTTCTGTCAACTGTCCCAGGGGAATATAATGGGAAAAACGAAAGTTTCCCCTTGAATCCATATGAAAGCAAAAAACCGTCATCCTCTGATCGTGGGCACCTTTGTCCTCACCGCCACGGGCATCGTCACCAGAATCATCGGCTTCCTGTACCGCATCTACCTCTCCCGGCTGTTCGGGGAGGAGGGGATGGGCATCTACCAGCTCCTGAGCCCCGTGCTCTCCCTGTCCTTCTCCCTCACCGCCGCCGGGTACCAGACCGCCATCTCCAAGCTGGTGGCGGAGCAGACGGCCACCAGCAGGAAGCCCTCCCTGCGCCCCCTTGCGCTGGGGCTCCTGGTCTCCCTGCCGCTTTCCCTGGCCTGCAACGGGGTGCTGTTCTTCTTCGCGGACCAGGTCTCCGCAAGTCTGCTGCAGGAGCCGCGGACGGCCTCCATGCTGCGCATCCTTTCCTTCTCCGTGCCCTTAAGCGCGGTGCATTCCTGCATCAACGGCTATTTTTACGGCATAAAAAAAGCCGGCATTCCGGCAGGGGCCCAGCTTCTGGAGCAGATTGCCCGGGTGGGCTGTGTGTACATAGTGTCTTCCCGCATCCTTGCGGCAGGGGGGACTCCCTCCATCAGCGTGGCTGTGCTGGGGCTTACCGTGGGGGAACTGGCCTCCATGCTGTTCACCATCGCCGCCATCTGCCCCGGTGGGCTTTCCTCCCTCTCCCAAATCCGGAGCCTTCCACAGCGCAGATTCTCCCGCGCTCAGGGCCTGCCACAGCGGCTTTCCCACGGGGCGCTCTCCTGCGCTACCCGCATGTCCTCCGGCAATGCCGCCCTCTGGGGAAAGCTTATGGCCATGGCACTGCCCCTGACCGCCAACCGCATCGTACTGAACCTCCTGCAGAGCGTGGAGGCCGTGTCCATCCCGGCCAGGCTCCGGCTCTATGGCTATGACACTGCCACCTCCTTAAGCGTGTATGGCGTGTTCACCGGCATGGCCATGCCCTTCATCTATTTTCCAAACGCCCTGACCAGCTCCGTGGCCGTGCTGCTGCTGCCCATCATCTCCGAGAGCTACGCCCTGGGGAACATGGACGCGGTGAAAAGCGCCACCGTCCGCACCGTGAAATACTGCGGCCTCATGGGCTTCGCCTGCCTGGGAGGCTTCGTGCTGTTCGGCAGATGGATTGGAACCAGCGTGTTCAACAGTCCCCTGGCAGGATATTTCATCACCACTTTGGGCTTCATCTGCCCCTTCCTCTACCTGGACACCACCCTCTCCAGCATCCTGCAGGGACTGGGGCTGGCCGGGCATACCTTCGTCATGAACGTGATATGCCTGCTGATCCGCCTGGCCTTCGTCTTCCTGGCCGTCCCCCGGGTGGGAGTAAGAGGATTCCTCTGGGGACTTCTGGTCAGCCAGCTGACTTTGGGCATACTCTACCTGACCTGCCTCCACCGCTTCCTCAGAAAAAAATAACAAACCAGTTGGTGTAAACGAACCGGTGCAAGCAAAGCGCATAGTACGCGCTTGGAAGAATGTCCTCACTTTGGGCATTCTTCCGTGTACAACTTAGATTTTCTTAGCGCGCGTACTTTGCGTGCTTAGAAAATCTTTGCACACTGCACACTATTCGAGCATTTTCTTCAGCTCGTCCACAAAGGTGTTCACATCCTTGAACTCCCGGTACACGGAGGCAAAGCGCACATAGGCTACCGCGTCCAGATCCTTGAGCTTGTTCATCAGAAGCTCCCCTATCACCTGGCTGGAAATCTCCTTCTCCTCTCGGTTGAAGATTTCATTCTCCACCGAGTCCACCAGCTTGGTGATCTCCTGGGCGCTCACGGGCCTCTTATGGCAGGCCCGCAGCAGGCCGCCCTCTATCTTGGAGCGGTCATAGGTCTCCCGGTTCTCATCCTTCTTGATGATGATCAGAGGGATGGTCTCCACCTTCTCATAGGTGGTGAAGCGCTTCCCGCATTCGTCGCAGGCCCGCCTGCGGCGGATGGAATTGTTCTCCTCCGCCGGACGGGAATCGATCACCCTTGTATTTTCATGATTGCAATAAGGACATTTCATCTTCGTACCCCCTGTCGCTTCCTGCTCCGCGCAGCGCCTACAGCCCTCAGTATCAACTTTAACGTACCATATTCAACAGGGAATGTCAACGAGAATAATGTCCGGCCCGATCTGCCGGATGTCCTTGAAGGGAATCACGATGTTGGGCTCGCAGTTTAAAAACCCCAGCACCCTGCTGCCCCCCGGCACCATGATCTTACAGATGCAGCCGCTGCAGGGGTCGAACTCCAGGTCGCAGACCCTGCCCAGCTTCTTGCAGTTCTTGATGTTGATCACATCCTTGCACTTTAATTCCGAATACAGCATCAGCCGTTCCTTTTCTTCCAGATATCCTTACTATTACAAGTATGCGCCAGACCGCGCAAATGAGAACGGCGGACATGAATATTTTTCTGCCCGGGGTACATACTACCACTATAATCCACCGCGCCACCGGCGCAGAAACGAGGCAGGAAATGACACAGGGAAAAGTAGAAATCTGCGGAGTGAACACCTCTAAGCTCCCGCTGCTGAAGGCAGAGGAAAAGGAAGCCCTCTTCCAGCAGATTGAAGCCGGAGACGAGAGGGCCAGGGAAGCCTATATCGAGGGAAACCTGCGCCTGGTCTTAAGCGTCATCAAGCGATTCTCCTCCAGCAATGAAAATGTGGACGACCTGTTCCAGATCGGCTGCATCGGCCTGATCAAGGCCATCGACAATTTCGACACCTCCCTGAACGTGAAGTTCTCCACCTATGCCGTGCCCATGATCATCGGCGAGATCCGGAGGTTCCTGCGGGACAACAGCGCCATGCGCGTCTCCCGTTCCTTAAAGGACACTGCCTACAAGGCAATCTATGCCAAGGACACCCTGACCAGGAAGAACCTGAAGGAACCCTCCATCGAGGAGATCGCCACCGAGATCGGCATCTCCAAGGAGGACATCGCCTACGCCCTGGACGCCATCCAGAACCCCATGAGCCTCTACGAGCCCATCCTCACGGACGGCGGCGACACCCTCTATGTCATGGACCAGATCAGCGACAAAAAAAATAAGGAAGAGAACTGGGTGGAGCATCTCTCCCTCAGCGAGGCCATGAAGCGCTTAAACCCCAGGGAGCACGAGATCATCTCCCTGCGCTTTTTTGAGGGCAAGACCCAGATGGAGGTGGCGGAATCCATCGGCATCTCCCAGGCCCAGGTCTCCCGCCTGGAGAAGAACGCCCTGCGCGCCATGCGCAGCTACCTGACCGCGTAAGGCGGTCACTGCTACATAACATTTTGACTATGTCCCTGTAATCTTCTTCTGCCACGAACGACCCCTTCAGCCATCATTTTTTCCCGAACAGCCGAAAAAGCCTGTAGAGCAGGAATCCGAGGACAGCCCCCAGTGTATTGGTCAGGATGTCGTCTATCTGGAAGAACCCTCTCCCCGTGATCAGCTGCAGCGTCTCGATGCCCAGGCTCGTAAACGCCCCCAGCGCCAGGCAGGGCAGGAACCTGCGGTACCGCCCGAAGGCAAAGCCCGCCAGAAAGCCATAGGGCACGAAGAGCAGGACATTCTCTATGACAAAGGCATTGTTCCTGTCATTGATCCCCCAGGTGGAGAACAGCTCCAGGTCGATTCCCTTGCTGTCCCCGCTCTCCCTGGACAGAAACGTGATGACCAGCATCAGGGCCAGATAGATCACGAAGGCAGCCACCGGCAGCCTGGCCGCAGGCTGCTCCCCCCTGCGCTTCCTCACGCCGTTCACTGCCCACAGAAAAAGCGTCGCCATCAAAAGCCCCAGGGCGCGGCCATAAGGAAAG
>CAOOJO010000229.1 GCA_948496895.1 uncultured Acetatifactor sp.
CCCTCCCTGGGCTTCTCGGACGCCGTGGCAGTGGACAGCACCACTGTATCCCCATAGTGCATGAAAGCGCATCCGTTGGCCTGCTTGCCCACGCGATTGATGTCCACTTTGAGCGTGCGCCCGCCTAATTCCATTTCATAGGTCTTGTACATAAATTTCCTCCATTCCGCCGCTTCTGCGGCTGTTTATGGCGACGGGGGAATCCCCTGCCGCGTGAAGGAACAGAAGATACCGAAACTACTGAAAAAAACATGCGGCCCACGTAAAAACCCATACCCTTTTCAGCGGTCTCGGAACTTTCTTCTGTTCCTTGCTGCCTTCGCTTCACTCAAGAATAAGCAGACCTGAGCCGTTTTACGCGCCTCAAGCCTGCTTCCTTTCTTACTGCCTTATTTTCTTAAGCCGAGCCTTTCAATCAGAGCACGATATCTCTCGATATCCTTCTTCTTCAGGTACTCCAGCAGGCCGCGCCTCTGGCCTACCATCTTCAGCATCCCGCGGCGGGAATGGTGATCCTTGGGGTTCACCTTCAAGTGCTCTGTGAGCTCCTGAATCCTGGCGGTCAGCACCGCCACCTGTACCTCGGGCGAACCGGTGTCCCCCGGCGTCCTGGCGTACTCATTCATGATTGCCGTCTTTTTTTCCTTCGAAATCATTTCTCTTTCCTCCTGTTATTCTGACCGCCTGACACTAAGACCGGGTCGGAGCGTCCCGTATCTGGGCATCGGCTGTGACGGACATCTCCTGTCTCGTCTTTCACATCCGTTATCATAGCATATCCCCGAAGGATTGTAAAGCGATAAATTCGGATTTTTTAGTCCTGCAGGACCCTCACATATTTCACCGGGGTGCGGTAGTTGTAGTTGCTTATCTTGATGCCTGTCCGCTCTGTGCTGGCATGTATCACCTGGCCGCCGCCGATGTAGATTGCCACATGGTTGATGTAGCCGCCCTTTCCATAGAAAATCAGGTCGCCGGGCAGCAACTGGTCGGCGGAAATCGATGTCCCCACAGTGGCCTGGGCAGCAGCCACACGGGGCATGGATATGCCGTACTTCGCGAATATGCTCAGCACGAAGCCGGAGCAGTCCGCGCCGTGGGTCAGGCTGGTGCCTCCCCAGACGTAAGGATTCCCCAAAAACTGTTTGGCGTACTCGGTGAGATCCACGCGCACATCGGACACGCCCGCGCCGTAGAGAAGCTCCGTCATGGTGATGGCGGTGTCCAGCTTCGTCACCACGTCCACGTATTCCGCGGAGACATACACCTCATCGCTGTCCACGGCCACCTTCACCCAGCCGTCCAGCGTCTCCAGGTAGTCCAGTTCCTCGCCCTCTCTGATCTGCATCACCACGGGGCTCTCGGTGTTCGGACTCTCCCGCACGTTCAATCCGTCCGTGTTCGCCACCGCCACCGTGCGGACAAGGTCGTTCGCCAGCAGCTTCGCGTCCGGGCCGGTGAGCAGATAGTCCAGGCTCACATACCCTTCCACCTCGCCGGACTGGATATGGGCCCAGCCGTCCGCCGTGTCAAGCACCTCACAGGCGGCGTTCTTGGGCATCTTCCCCACCAGCTTCCCGTCCAGGGAGGGCACGGCACGGACATTGAGGAGCTCGTCCGATATATTGGCGATGCCGATGTTGGTATACCCATAGGACGCGCCCTCGGCCTGAGCCGCAAGCTGAATATATTCCTCCGTGGACAGGTTCGTCTCCAGAACGGAGGTCACGCCGGCGGACTGCAGCACATTCCCGCTGTTCTCGGCGGCAAATGCCGGGAGGGGCTGCAATGCCATGCAGAGCATCAGGCCCGCGGAAGCTGCGCAAATCTTTCTGTTCTTAAAATATCTCATGTATATCACTCCTATTGTTCAGTTCTATTAAATGTTTGACAAAATTATTACGAATTTGTTACATCTAAGAGAGATTATACATGCCGCCCCCCCATCTGTCAACCGTTTCCGGAGATTTTTCTAAAATTTTCTTAGATCTATTACGCATCCTCCACGTCCCGCTCCGCCGCGATGACGGCAAAGGCGATATTGGTGGCATGGTCCGCCACGCGCTCCAAGCCTGACGCGATATCCGAGAACATCATGCCTGCCTCCGGCGTGCACTCTCCCCTGGTCAGGCGCTCCACATGGGCCTGCTGCATCTCCTTCTCCTTGCGGTCCACGCTGTCCTCCAGGGCGATGACCTCCTGCATATGGCTCTCATCGCTCCTGGCGAACATATCGATGGAATACCGGATGAGCTTGATGACCATGTCCAGCAGCTCTCCCAGCTCCCTCTGGGCCTCCGCGCTGATGGTGATGCCGGTCTCCCTCCGATGTCTGGCGGCGTCCGCCACGTTCTCCGCGTGGTCGCCTATCCGCTCGATATCGTTCACCACATGGAAAATGGCGCCCAGGCTCTTCAAGTCCTCTATGGGCAGGGTGGTCTGGTTGATTTTCACCAGGTAGTCCGTGATGGCGTGGTTCAGGAAGTTAATGTTCTTCTCCACCTCGTAGACCTCGGCGATGTCCTCCTCATCCAGCGTAATCAGGGCGTTCATGGCCCGGGTCAGGTTCTCGCTGGCCAGGGAGGCCATGCGGTCCAGCTCCTTGATGACCTCCACCACCGCCGTGGCGGGATTGAAGACAACCTTGTCGCCTATGTATTTGAGCTGATAGCTCTCTCTGTAGTTGACCCCCTTGTCCTCGCCGGGCACGCACAGGCAGGACAGCTTCACGATCCAGCCGGAGAACGGGAACAGGATGATGACCTGGAAGATTTTGATCATGGTATGGGCGTTTGCCACGAAGCGCCCGTTGTCCGAGGATACGGCCCAGATAAGCTTCATCACAGGACCCTCTGCCAGGAACAGGATGACGTACAGGACCACCGTGCCGATCACATTGAACCAGAAATGAATCAGCGCAGCCCGCTTGGCGTCCTTTTTGCCCGAGAGGGATGCCAGCAGCGCAGTGGTGCAGGCCCCGATATTGCAGCCCAAAATGATGTAGAGCGCAATGGACAGGGACAGAAGGTCCTGATTGGCCAAAAGCAGCACGATGCTGACCGTGACGGAGGAACTCTGGATGATGGTGGTCAGCAGGAGTCCCACCAGGGTAGCCATAAGGGGATTGCGCAGCGACCCGATCATGTCCACGATCCGCGGCTCCTCCCGCATGCCCGCCATGGAGCTGGACATGGTGCTTAAGCCCAAGAACAGGATACCGAAGCCTATGATGATGTCCGCGAACTTCCTCACCTTCTCATGCTTGCAGAACATGGCCACCAATACGCCCGCCAGCAGGAACACCGGCGCGTATGCCGACAAATTGAAGGAGACAAGCTGGGAAGTGACCGTAGTACCGATATTGGCACCGAAGATGACACCCGCCGCCTGATACAGGTTCATCAGTCCGGCGTTGACGAAGCTGACCACCATGGCCGTACAGGCCGAGGAGGACTGGATGATGGCGGTGAACACCACGCCCACCACCATGCCCGAGAAGCGGTTGGTGGTAAAGATCTCAAGAATGCGGCGCAGCTTGGCGCCGGCGACCTTTTCGATGGAATCGCTCATCACGCGCATGCCGAACAGAAAAAGCCCCAGGCCGCCTGCCATTGACAATAGAATATTTGCGTTCATCTGATTTTCTCCCGAATCGTAAGTTTATTTTCATTTCTACACATACTTCTTAATTCTACGGGAAAAAACAGGAAGTTACAATAGATTTCCACAATATTTTACAAATTTATTTGGAATGCTCTTCTTCCATGGAATGCCCTTCTTCCATGGAATGCCAGCGCGCCCCTGCGGCGATGTCGTCCTCAAGCTGCCTGCGCAGGGCCTCCAGACTGTCGAAGCGCCGCTCCGGCCTTCGGAAGGACCGGAGGGATACCTCCACCTGCTTTCCGTACAAATCCCCTGCGAAATCGTAGAGATAGGACTCCACGCCCATGACCCTCTCGTCGGTGACCGTAGGCTTGCAGCCTACATTGCTGATGGCACGGTACAGCTTCTCCCCGCAGCGCACCTGGGAGAAATAGACCCCGTTAGGCGGCAGGAGCTTATCCTCCCCGGGCAGCACGTTCACCGTAGGGAAGCCCAGCGTCCGGCCCACCTGCCTGCCCCTGACCACCTCCCCGGCAATCAGATAGGGCATCCCCAGCAGCCGCTCCACGGACTCCATATCGCCCGCTTCCACCCTGGCGCGCACTAATGTAGAGCTCACCTCTTCCCCGTCCACGCACACCTTGTCAATGGTCTTCACGTCGAACCCAAGCTCCGGCCCCATCCTGCGCAGAAGCGCGGCATCTCCCACCCCCCTGGCCCCAAAGGACAAGTCTGTCCCCGCGGCCAGGAAGCGGGCCTGCATCTGCCCCGCAAGGATGTCCCTGGCGAAAGTCTCCGGCGCCATGGCAGCCGTCACAGGGTTCATGGGAAACTCAATCAGGATATCCACGCCCATCCTGGCGAACAGAAGGCGCTTCTCCTCTCTGGTGGTCAGCTCCCTGCCGTCAGAGCAGCCAAAAAGAACCGCCGGAGGCGGGTCGAATGTAAAGACACAGGCGGCCAGGCTGTGGCTCCGCGACAGAATCTCCTCCAGAAGCCTCCTGTGGCCGATGTGTATCCCGTCGAATTTTCCCAGAGCCACCGCCGTCTCCTGCCCCAATTGTATCTGCGTCGTACCAGCAATGATTTCCACTTACAAAGTCACTCTTTCTCCAAAAACATTTTTACCGGCCTGTACCAGTTCCTGTCCGGCTCATAGGCGTAGATGCCAGCGAAGCTTCCGTCGGGCCTGTACATCCGAATCCACCTGCCCGCTTCATGCACCTGACCCTCCGCGGTCTGCTCCGGCGCGATTGCGTTTCCATTGTCCAATAGCCTTAAGTCCCTCTCCCGCACATGGAGCGCCGGGCAGTCCCTGAATATGCTGTCCACAGGCCACAGAGCCTGACCTAAGCTTGTCTGACACAGGCCTGTCTGATTCAAGCCTGCTTGGCCCACGCTAGTCTGCATCAGTCCCTGCTGACTTAATCTGCCCTCGTCCTTCCACTGCTGCAGCTGCCCCAGGGTACAGGCATCCTCTATAGAAAACTGCCCCACTCTGGTGCGCCGCAGGCTCCGCATGGTGCCGCCGCAGCCCAGCTGCTCTCCCATATCCGCGCAGAGCGTCCTGATATAAGTCCCTTTGGAGCAGACCACCCGCATCCGTACCACCGGGAGGCTGCATTCCA
>CAOOJO010000230.1 GCA_948496895.1 uncultured Acetatifactor sp.
TCTCCGTCCACTTGACTCTGCCCTTTACGAATATTATACCCTGTTCCACCCTAATGCACAATCTATTATTTGTTCCAAATGCACTCGTCCAAATGCGCCCGTGCCCGAAAGGTGGCGGAAAGATGCCCTATCTCCGAAGATGTCCCCATAGCCTTCTGCATCCTCAGCCATCCTGCCCCAACTGGCGCTCATGCTTTTTGAAGAAATCCTCCCTGGGCTCCAGCACTTTCAGTCCATGCCGGGCTAAATCTCCTGTGTAGAAAGAGATCGGTTCCAGAATGTAGTCCCAGTTCCAGAGGATGTCCCCTATATTCATGTACTCTCTGAACTTCTCGCAGCCCTCCGGCGCGATTGGATGCACCAGTATGGCCATGACCTTGCAGGCGTAGAAGCAGTCCGCCACGACCTGCCTTCGCAGGGCATCGTCCCCCTGGGAATCGGCAAGCTTTATCTGGTTCACCCAGTGTTTGTTCACTTCCCTGATGAAATCGTCCAGCACATAGGAGATCCTGTGGAATTCCTGATGGTACATGTGGCGCTCATACTCCAGCACGGCCTTCCGGGCCATGTCCCGGATCTTCCCATCTGCCTCTCCCGCGGGTATCTTTCCGGCATAATGCTTCTGGACCGCGTAGAAGCAGGAGCGGATCAGGCGGTTGAAGACATTGGTAATCAGGTTCCCGTCCTTGAGCACCATGTCCATTCCGTTCTGCTCCTCCTCCCCCAGCAGGGCCTGTGGACGGAAGCTTACGCTTTTCGAGGATAATCCCAGGCTCATGAAATGCATGCGCAGCTGGTCTTTCGTATAATAATCCAGCAGCTCATCCGCCATGGGCGGTTTCCGCTCGGAGCTGCTGCTGGCCTTTGCGTCCAGGTACAGCAGGTGGCGGTTGGCTATGATGTGGGACAGACGCACCTTTGCCATATCGGGCTTCGTCCCCCTGGGCGCCTGCAGCCCGGTGAACAGCCCTGTCTGGGCGATGGCATAGAAATAGATGTTGTCCTCCCCGATGAACTGATAGACCTCCGCCTCATCGTCCCCCCACCATTTCGCCAGGTCCTCCTCTGCGCCAATCTGCCGGAGATATGCCCTTGTAAAGGAAATGGGCGCCCACAGGGACTCCGGCCATACCCAGAAGGTCAGGTCACGCAGGTCCTCACAGTCAGGAAAGGCCACGCCCCATTCCACATTTCCGGAGAGCCGGAAAGGGACCAGGGTCTTCCCCGAGGTATAATGAATCCCCATTCCGTCCAGCACAGCCTTGGCCTTATCCCTGTCCTCCAGGGTTTCGAACTCGAACGCGATGGAATTCTTCTTCTCCTGGTCGATGGGGCGGTGCCCCGGCAGGCGCTTTACCAGCTCCTGGGCATCTTCCACATATTTCTTCGGCACGTGCAGCATGGGCTTCTTCAGGAATTCTCCCACCGTCTCCAGCTGATACTTCCTGGTATTCGTGTCCTTTCTCAGGAAATCCGTATATTCCTTCATCATATCGATGCAGCTTTCCAGCGCAAAGTACCAGTTCTCCACCTCCCGCAGCACAGGCCTTGCGCCGGACAGGGAGCTGACGGGATTTATCAGCTCCGCGGGCAGGAACTGATGGCCCAGGGAACATTCGTCCGCGTAGGCCCTCTCCGAAGAACAGCCCGGGATGGGACATCTCCCCGTGACCTGGCGTCCGTTCAGGAACACACCCAGCTCCTGGTCATAGAACTGGGGCACCGAGAGCTTTTCTATATATCCGTTCCTGTAGAGCTTCTGGAAAATCTCAGCGGACATCTGTCTGTGGATCTCCCCTGCCTCCCCCAGCGCCGATGCCCCGAAGAAGTCCAGGCTGATTCCATAATCCTCCAGGGTCTTTTTCTGGCTTTCGTGGTTTGCAGTCACATAATCCTCTATGGAGCCCTCATAGCCCTCCTCTTTCAGCTTCCGGTAGCTTTCCAGAATGGGCGAACCGTAGCAGTCCGTCCCTGACAGGAAGATGACATTCTCCTTACCGATTCTGTCCCGCAGGAATCTGGCAAAAATATCCGCGTGCACGAACATGCCTCCCACATGTCCGAAATGCAGGTTCTTGTTGCTATACGGCATGCCGGCGGTGACGACCGCCTTTTGGGGAAATGTGGGCCTTTCGTTTTTCATGAGACGTTTCCTGAACATAGCTTTCCATCCTTTCCTTGTCCTGTCTTGAAATAGCGTCAATCGAGCAGGGGAATGTTCCTCTCCGCTTCCCGCCCCACGGCCCCATGCCGCCTTAACGGCAAGCTTCCACCTGCGGGCCTGCGCATAAAAAAACGGCCGAAAACCTGTCATGGGCTTTCGACCGTCTTGTTCATGCCTATGGGGATAGGGAACCGTCATGAACGTATTGCAAAAAGCCCATTGTCCGGATCGACAATAAGCTGTTGCTGCCGGTTCATGATGGCTTTGCAATCAGATAGAGAAACCATGGCCGCTCCCCTGGCCTTTCCTTTTGATGGTTGACATTATAGCAAGTACCGGCGCGCTTGTCAATATGCGAAATATTCCTATCATGAAGCCATCTCCTGCCTGTCCACGCGCTGTTTCAGGAGCAAGGCCAGCACTGCCGCAAGAATCCTGGCCCACACTGTGCTCCACCAGATCATGACCTGCCCTCCGAGCAAAGGCGGCAGAATCAGCATGAGCACCAGCATGAAGATGGGCTCTATAAAGGTCAGCACATAGGAATAGGCGCTCTTCTCCGTTGCGTAGAAGCTGGCCGTGGTAATCCGCAGGATCGCCACAAAGGGGACCGACACCAGGAAGATGGGCATGATCCTGGCAATCTCCAGGTTCACTTCGCCGGATGCGCCGAACAGCACCCCCAGGCTCCCTTTCGCCAGGTACAGGATGATGCAGCCGATCACTGACAGGGCAAAGGCAAACCCATAAGCCAGCCTCCGGATGGATTTCAGGTTCCCCCAGTTCCTTTCGCCATAATCATGGCTGAGCAAAGGCTGGCATCCGTCCCCCACCCCCTGCAGGATGAGGTAGATGATGCAGATCACATAGGCAATGCAGGCATAGGTGGCGATGGCCGGATCCCCGCCGTAGGAGACGGAGAAGCGGTTGATGATAATCAGGGAGATGTTGGGGGACATGGCCAGCCCAAAGGGCGCGATCCCGATTTTGATGACATCCGCCGCTACCTTCCCCATCCTGGAAAAAGGAATCGCCAGCGTAAACTGCTTTTTTTCAAGCAAATAAATCAGAGCAATCACCATGGTGACCCCCTGTCCGATCACCGTAGCCCAGGCCGCCCCTGCGACGCCCTGCCCCATGACCCATACGAACAGGTAGTCCAGGATGATGTTGGTGACGAACCCGGCGATCATGGAGACCATTGCATAGAAAGCGCCGCCATGGTTGCGGATAAAGGGGACCAGCCCCGTGCCGATGACCTGCAGGGCCGCCCCCACAGCAATCACCGCTATATATTCCTCCCCCAGAGCCAGCATCTCCCCGCCTGCTCCCAGCAGCCTCAGTAGGGAGTTGTTCAAAAGGAAGATGGCAATGGTCAGAATCACGCTGGAGAGGATCAGCAGCCACATGGAGCCCGCCGTATATTCCCGCGCCTGTGCCTCCTTCTTTTCCGCCTTGTTGATGGAATAGTAAATGGCGCCGCCCATGCCGATTCCCGTGCCCAGGGCCTGGATGACGGCCACGATGGGGTAGGCGATGTTCACCGCCGAGAGCCCCAGGTCCCCGATGCTGTTCCCCACAAAGAAGCCGTCCACGATTGTATAGACCCCGGACAGGGCAAAGGATAATACGGATGGAATCACATACTTGAAAAACTGCTTTACATCGCTTGTCTGTCTCATTTTGTTGCTGCTTTGCATAGTAAGCCTCCTCACATTAGTCCGTACATGTACTATATACATTATAGTCCGTATGTGTACTAAATGTCAAGAAGCTAAATTCATTTTTTATGCAATAGAATCCACACTTTGCGAGGATTTTATTGTCATGAATCAAAAAGACACCCCGCCGCTGGGGTGCCCTTTCGGTTCTGTGGCTCTGTCCTGGATTTTTACATTTTCTTTTCCATCTCTTTTTCCAGAACGGTGTTATATAGCGTGAGATTCTCCACCATCCGCTGTACCCTGTCGCTTCCCATGATCTGAAAGACGCGCTGTTCCATTTCCCGCAAGGGTGCCAGCAGCCCGTCGGAATAGGCCATCCCCTTCTCCGTCAGGGATATCTGCTTTTCCCGGCGGTCTTCGCTGCCGGGGGACAGGGCGATATACCCCTCCTCCTTCAGGGACTTCATGACGCTGTTGACTGTCTGCTTGGTCAGTCCCGTAAAGATGCAGATTTTTTTCTGTGTCATGGCTTCCTGTCCGTCCAGGGCGTACAGGACGAACAGCAGATAATAATTGATGCCTCTGGAAGCCGCCCAGGAGCTGTATAATGCGTTGGCCTGCCCCCATATGCCCCATAGTTTCTGTCCCTCTGTCTGCATACCGATACCTCCTCGTATTGTCATATTCGGTCTTATAACAGAATCCAATCCAGATTCTATTATCAGCATTATAGTATTTATACATACTTTTATCAAGACCCTTGGACGGAGCCAGAACCCGTACCTCTGCTCCATCAGGCATCTTACTGCGAGGAGTATTATGCGTAGTGATATTTTACCTTGTTCTGATGAAGAAAAACCAGTGCCACAATCATGGTAATCAGCTCTGCTATCGGTACTGCAAGCGAATATTCCACCCCGCTTTTCATATATCTTGCGATTTTATGGCAAGTATCTGCCAGTATACAACAGCGCGCCGCTCCCCAACAGCAACAGGACTTGATAGACGCTGATGCCATTGGAGACGGATTTGAAGACAGCTCCTATGCCCTCCACCTGCAGGGCGCAGTACCAGCAAAACGACACCAAAAATCCAACCGCCGTGTTCCCTGATACGGCGCTTGCCAGGAGTCCGACAAATCCCAGCGTCATAGCTGCCGCCAGTGTCCGGAGCGCAAAAACGGAAGCCGGGAATGAACATCCGCCAATCCGCATATATCCCTCGAAAACGAGAATCAGCATGGCTGTGCAGATCAGGGAAATCGCCATCCGCAGCACCAGGATCATCCGATATGGAAAGCGCCGCATGATGATGACTGCGTCCATGCCGACCTCCTGCTCCGGCTTTAGCAGCGGCACGAACATAGGAAGTCCAATCAGCGCCACCAT
>CAOOJO010000231.1 GCA_948496895.1 uncultured Acetatifactor sp.
GGGATGGCCTGCCAGTACGTGGTGGAGGATTTGACGGATATTTCGGTGCGGGTGGAGCTGGCATCGGAGTTCCGTTACAGGAAGCCCAGACTAAAGGCGGATACATTGGTCATTGTCATTTCCCAGTCAGGAGAGACGGCGGACACTTTGGCGGCGCTGCGGCTGGCCAGGGAGAAGGGGGCGCCCACGCTGGCAATCGTCAACGTGGTGGGCAGCTCCATCGCCAGGGAGGCGGATAAGGTGCTCTATACGCTGGCGGGGCCGGAGATATCCGTGGCCACCACAAAGGCGTACAGCACACAGCTCATCGCCGGGTACTGCCTGGCCGTACAGTTCGGCTATGTAAAAGGGAATGTGGATGAGGCGTCCTACGCCCATTATATCGAGGAGCTGCAGCTGATTCCGCAGAAAATGGAAAGACTCCTGGAGGAGAAGGAGCGAATCCAGTGGTTTGCCGCGAAATACGCCAATGCCCATGACGTGTTCTTCATCGGGCGAGGCATCGACTACGCGATTTGCCTGGAAGGGAGCCTTAAGCTGAAGGAGATATCCTATATCCACAGCGAGGCCTACGCTGCCGGGGAGCTGAAGCATGGCACGATCAGCCTGATTGAGGACGGGACGCTGGTCATCGGCGTCCTGACCCAGAGCGATTTGTACGAGAAGACGATATCCAATATGGTAGAGTGCAGATCCAGAGGGGCATATCTGATGGGGCTGACCACCTATGGAAAGTACGCCACGGAGGATCAGGTGAACTTCACGGTGTATATCCCCAAGGTAGATGAGCATTTCGTAGGGAGCCTTGCGGTCATACCGCTCCAGCTCCTGGGCTACTATATTTCCGTGGCCAAAGGACTGGATGTGGACAAACCGAGGAATCTGGCAAAAAGTGTGACGGTTGAATGAGGCGGTAAAAAATATGTTGTCTCCAAATGACGCTTCCATGTGCGATATATTAAAGGCCGCATTCATGGGCGGCGGGTTTCCTGTGGACGGAAACGTATCCTGGGACATTCTGAGCCGGGAGCTGGCCGTCCAGACCGTAGCCGCCCTGCCCACCGATGTTGTCCTGGGGAATCCCGCGGTTCCTGCCTCCATAAAGAAGCAATGGGAAAATACGGCTTGGGTGCACGCGGTACGCTGGGAACAGATTCTGTATGCCCAGGATGAGCTGGTAAGGCTCATGGCGGACAACGGGATTCCTATGGCCGTCCTGAAGGGAACCGCGGCCGCCATGTACTACCCGGTTCCCCGATACCGTTCCATGGGGGACATCGATTTCCTGGTCCGCGAGGAAGACTACAGGAAAGCCTTCGAACTGCTTCGAGACCACGGTTATGCTCTGGCAGAACCGGAGGACAGCGAGGATTACCACTATGCAGTGGAGAAGGACGGCATCGTGTTCGAGCTGCACAGAAGGCTGGCAAAGCTTCCGAAGGACGCGGCGGGCAATTTCCTGATGGAACAGGTGCATGCAGGCCTGGCACATGCGGAGCGGCGCCGTCTGGAGGGATATGGGTTCCCTGTCCTGCCATGGCTGCCCAACGGCCTGGTGCTGCTGCAGCATATCCGGCAGCATCTCCGGGACGGCCTGGGGCTGCGTCAGATCATCGACTGGATGATGTATGTGGACAGGGAGCTGGATGACGGGAAGTATCCGCTGTTCCGGGAAGCCCTGCGGCAGACCCGGCTGGAGCCCCTGGCGCTCCATGCCACAAGGATGTGCCAGATGTACCTGGGGCTGCGGGAGGAGGGCATCAGCTGGTGCGCTTCCGCGCGGCAGGAGACCTGTAGAGCGCTGATGGAGTATATCATGGAGCAGGGGAACTTTGGCCGCAAGGTAGGGCAGGAGGGGAAAGGCCTGAAGGCCTTGAACCGGCACAAAAGCGGCATGCACTTGCTGGCATGGATGCAGAAGCAGGGCAGGCGGCACTGGAAGGCGGCGCATAAGCATCCCTTCCTGAGGCATTTTGCCTTTCTTCATGAGCTGGGCTGGTACCTCTCCTGGTTGCTGCGCAGGAAGAATCCGTTCAGAGCGCTTGCCTCTGACATCAGGGACAGCCGGAGACGGAGGCGGATGTTCAGGCGGCTGATGTCTTAAAGGTAGTTTCGCAGATTAAAAATACAAAGGAGTCTGAAAAATGGAATTGATGGAATTATTGCAGTACGTAGTATCACAGAATGCCTCAGACATATTCATCAGCGCGGGCCTGCCCCTGTCCTACCGCAGGAACGGGGTGCTCTGCCAGGTGAATGAGGACAGGCTGTCCCCCGAGGACAGCAGGAGGCTTCTGGAGGACATCTATAAGAGCGCGGGAGACCGCAGCCTGGAGACGCTGCAAAGAACAGGAGATGACGATTTCGCGTTTGCCATTCCCGGGCTGTCCCGGTTCCGGGTCAGCGCGTACAGGCAGAGGGGGACGTATTCGGCAGTGGTCAGAATCATCTCCTTCCAGCTGCCGGAACATACAGCCCTCCATATCCCGGAGCATGTGCTCCGCCTGGGCGACAGCGAAAAGGGAATGGTGCTGGTGACAGGGCCCGCGGGCAGCGGAAAATCAACCACCTTGGCCTGCATCATCAACCGAATCAACCAGACCAGGCAGAAGCACATCATCACACTGGAGGATCCGCTGGAATACCTTCACCGCCATGACCGGAGCATTGTGAGCCAGCGGGAAATCAAAGTGGACACGGAGGATTACGCCACCGCGCTGCGGGCGGCCCTTCGTCAGAGTCCGGACGTGATTCTGCTGGGCGAGATGAACGATAATGAGACCGTCCATGTGGCCATGGCGGCGGCAGAGACCGGTCGCCTGCTGTTCTCCACGCTGCATACGGTAGGTGCGGTCAATACCATCCGCCGCATCGTTGACAGCTTTCCGGAGAGCCAGCAAAGGCAGGTCAGCGTACAGCTTTCCACCGTGCTTACCGCCATCGTCTCCCAGCAGCTGGTGCCCGCCCTGAACGGGGAGATGGTACCTGTCATGGAAATCATGACTGTGACGCCTGCCGTTCGTGCCCTGATTCGGGAGAACAAGGTGGAACAGATTGATGCCATCCTGTATTCCTCCCTGCGGGATGACATGGTTTCCATCGATGGGAATCTGCTGGCCCTGTACAAGCAGGGGACAATTGCCAGGGATACGGCTGTGAAGTATGCCCTGAACCCTGAGCTGCTGGAAAAGAAGCTTATGTGACAGTTTTCCTAAATAACCTCTTGCACAGGAAAAGCCACCCAAAGAATTTCTATACACTGTAGCTATAGCAGATTCCATCCTGAACAATAGAAGAATGCCCGAAGGGCGGGCATTCTTCCGGACTCGCACCAATTCATTTGTATTTTGTGCCGCTGAAGCAGCATGCTTGAAAGTATGAACGGTTCTAAGGGGCAGACAGCCCCGGCAGAAAAATGTATTTGACAGGGCGTGGAATGTGGTTTATACTGGGGTTAACCATTAAAATCGCAGAAAGGAAGTAAGGAATGATTATTATTATCCGATAGTTTCTCATCAGGCAACGGAAAACGGAAAGCGAGAGGGTAGCCTCTTTCTTTGGATGCTTAGATTCGGGGATTATCAATAATAATCATTTTGCTGAGGAATTCCATTCCTTACACCTGGAATTAGTGTTTCCGGGCAGCTCTCAGGGGCTGTCCTGTGTATGTGCGTGGCAAAAGATTCGGATAATCCCTCTGAATGGACAGGAGGGATTTTTTTATGCGGGAAAGATTATTGCTGCAGGCGGAAAAAATCGTGGTGAGCTTCGGGGAACAGAAGGTCCTGGATTTTGACCGGTTCGTGGTGTATCAGGGGGAACGCATCGGCCTGGTGGGAGCCAACGGCGCGGGCAAGACCACCTTGCTGCGGGTGCTGGCCGGGGAGCTGGAGCCGGACGGCGGCACGGTAAAGAGCATGTGCGATACCCATTTCTTCCGGCAGTTCTCGGAGGGGATAGACCCTTTTGAGCTGGACGGGAAGGAGATGAAGGCCCTGCAGATCCAGGACAAGGTATGGCAGGAGACTGTCAGCGGAGGCGAGGACACCAGGATGCGGCTGGCCTGGATGTTCAGCAGCGGGAAGGGCCTGGTGTTCCTGGACGAGCCCACGGCCAACCTGGACATGGAGGGAATCGCCCTTTTGAAGCATAAGCTCCTGGAGCTGGACACCATGGTCATCGTCAGCCATGACCGGGCGCTCCTGAACGCCATCTGTACCAGGATCGTGGAGATCCGGGAGGGAAAGCTGTCCGAATATGAGGGAAACTATGACGATTACACCCGGCTGAGGGAACAGGCCGTCCAAAGGCAGTGGACGGAATACGAGAATTACACCAGCGAGAAGAGGCGGCTGGAAAAGGTCTATCAGCAGAAAAAGCAGAAGGCTGCGTCCATCGAAAAGCTGCCCAAGGGCATGAGCCCCAGGGAGGCGAAGCTGCGCAATTTTATCTCCAGGCATCCCAAGGATGCCAAGGCCGGAAGGATGGAGTCCTCCGCCAAAAACGTGCTGGAGCGGCTGGAGCATATGGAGGTAAAGGAAAAGCCCAGAGAGCTGCCCAAAATGCGCCCGGACTTCCGGCTCACCAACCCGCCGGAGAACGCGGTGGTGATCAAGGGGGAGGGCATCTGCTTCTCCTATGATGACGGCGGGGAGATTTTCCGGGACGCCTCTTTCCAGATCCGGAACCGGAGCCGGGTGGCAATCGTGGGGGCCAACGGCGCGGGCAAGACCACGCTCTTAAAGCTGATCCGCCAGGAATATCCTCTGGAAGAGGGCTCCATCTACGTGGTGCCAAAGGCCGCCATCGGGCTGCTGGACCAGAACATGGCCTCCATAGACTACGAGAAGACCGTCCTGGAGAACGTGATGGAGGACAGCGTGCAGAACGAAAGCATAGCCCGGACGATTCTGGCCAGGCTCCTTTTGTCCGCCCAGGACATCCGCAAAAAGGCAGGCGTCCTCTCCGGCGGGGAGCGGATCAAGCTGGCTTTCGCCAAGCTGTTCGTGGGCAGGGCCAACGTATTGATTCTGGACGAGCCCACCAATTACCTGGATATCCCATCGGTGGAGGCGCTGGAGGAGATGTTCTCAGAGTATGAGGGGGTTCTGGTCTTCGTGTCCCACGACGAGGCGTTCATCCGGGCCTGTGCCACGGAGGTTCTGGAGGTAAAGGACTGTAAGGCCATAAACTACCTG
>CAOOJO010000232.1:0-3831 GCA_948496895.1 uncultured Acetatifactor sp.
TGCCTGTCTCCTGCCAGTGGACGCTGCAGCCTAAGCTCTTCAGCAGGCTGACCATGGAATACATGTCCGTAATCCTTGGACAGTTCCCGATGAAGGACTCCTCCCCCACCAGCAGCGTGGCCGCCAGAATGGGCAGCGCTGCATTTTTAGAGCCTTGTACACGAACTTTTCCCTGTAGGGCCATGCCGCCCTGAATACGAATAGAATCCATTAAGCACCATCCGGTTTCCTTTATTGAATATTCTATCCTATGACAGAAGGGCGGAAAACGTTACAGTTCCTTCAGTTGTATCCTCCTTGCCACGCTCAGGACCAGCCCTATCTCTATGAGCAGGAACATCACCGAGGAGCCTCCGTAGCTGATGAAGGGAAGGGAAATCCCCGTGTTGGGGATGCTGTTGGTCACCACGGCGATGTTCAGGATGGCCTGTATGGCGATATGTCCCATGACCCCCACCACCAGCATGGCTCCGAACAGGTCTGGCGCGTTGTTGGCAATCACCATCATGCGCCACAGCAGCATGATGAACATGATGATGACGGCCACGGCTCCGAAGAGTCCAAGCTCCTCACAGATGATGGAGAAGATCATGTCGTTCTGGGCCTCGGGCAGGAAGTTCAGCTTCTGCATGCTCTGCCCCAGCCCCTTGCCCCAGACGCCGCCGCTGCCGATGGCGTACAGGCCCTGCAGGGTCTGGAAGCCCGTGCCCGTGGCATCGCTCTCGGGATTCAGCCAGGTGGCTATCCTTCCGAAACGGAAGTTCACCTCCTCCCCCTCCGCCGCGTTCTGGGTGGAGGACACTGCCAGGAACACCACCAGCACCGCCGCTGCCACCACCATGACGCCCATGATGACGAATTTCTTATAGTCCGGGCTGGCTACGAACACCATCAGCACGGAGATTCCCATGATGATGATGGCGGAGCTTAAGTTCCTGGTAATCAGGTAGACCTCCAGCACCACGGGCATGGGCAGGATGATCATGAGCAGGAAGCCCCTCATGGTGCGCACGCCCTTTCCCATCTTGCACACCATCACCGCCAGGAAGAGGATCAGGCACAGCTTTGCCACCTCCGCGGGCTGCAGGTTGAACCCGATGCCGGGAATCTTGATCCAGCGATAGGCTCCATGAGACTCAACGCCCAGGCCCGGAACCTTCACCAGCGGTATCATCGCCATGGACACCAGATATCCCAACAGCGCGAACCGCTCCCAGAAATGATAGGGAATGTTCGCCACCATAATCATCAGCACCATGCCGATGATGATGGCTATGAGCTGTCTCTTCATATAATATGTAGTGTCCTCGTAGGTCTGGAACGCCTCATAGGAGCTGGCCGAGTAAATCATCACCAGCCCGAAGCCCAGCAGGAACAGCACAATGAAAAGCAGGCTGTAGTCAAAAAAGAATTCTGACTGTTCCTTTCTCTTCCGTTTTGTCTTCGCCTGCGCCCTCGTCGCCCTCATCCATGCACCTCATCTCGTCTATAGCCCATTCACGTATTCCTTGAATATCCGCCCCCGCTCCTCGTAGTTCGGGAACATCCCCCAGCTGGCGCAGGCAGGCGACAGGAGCACCGCGTCGCCGCTCTCTGAAAGCTCTGTGCACAGCTTCAGGCATTCTTCAAAGGTGTCCGCGAAGCGGATGTTATCGAAGCCGTGCCTTCTGGCGCATTCCGCGATCATCTCCTTTGTCTGCCCAATCAGCACCAGCCATTTCACCTTGCCCTCAAAGCTCTCGATCCATTCATCGTACTCGCTTCCCTTATCATATCCGCCGCCTATCAGGATCGTCGGCTTATTCATGGCACGGATGCCCTGGATGGCCGCGTCCGGGTTGGTTCCCTTGGAGTCGTTGTAATAGTCCACGCCCGCCTTGGTGGCCACGAACTCGATGCGGTGCTCCACGGCCCGAAATTCCCGGATGGTGGCCAGAATGGTGGCCATGGGCGCTCCCAGTCCCTCAGCGATGGCTATAGCCGCCATCACGTTCTCCACATTGCACAGGCCCACCAGCCGCATGTCCCGGTGGATGTCCAGCAGCTCCTGTGACTTTCCCGAGACGGCCTTATAGATTCTGTCATCCTTCAGGTAGTAGCCGTCCTCCAGCTCCCTGGCGGAGGAGAACCAGACCACTCTGGCCGGGCATCTGTCCCCGAAGTCTCTGGTGTATCCGTTCTCATAATTTAAGACGCATATGTCTTCTTTCGTCTGTCTGCTGGCGATGTTCTCCTTGGCCGCCACATAGGCCTCCATAGTATGGTGGCGGTTCAGGTGATCCGGGGTGATGTTCAGGATGGCCGACACCGCCGGATGGAAGGTGTGGGTGGTCTCCAGTTGGAAGGAGCTGATCTCCCCCACCGTGACGGACTGCCCGGTGGTCTTCCTGGCTTCCGCCGTGTACGGATCGCCGATATTGCCCACCACGAACACGTTCTCCTGGCCCAGGCAGGCCTTCATGATCTCCCCCACCAGCGTGGTGGTGGTGGTCTTGCCATTGGTGCCCGTGATGGCGGCTACTCTGCCCTTCTCCTGCAGGAAGCCCAGCTCTATCTCCCCGATGATCTCCGCGCCGTTTTGACGCAGTCGGTCCACCAGGGGAATATCCGTGGGCACCCCGGGGCTCAATACCGCGGCGTCCACCTGCCGCAGGATATCCTCCGGCAGTTCTCCTGTCACGCAGGCCGCTTTGCTATCCTGGGGAAGGAGGATCCTCAGGTCTCCTTCCGTCAGTTTCGCGTTGCTGTCGTAAAGCACCACTTCGGCTCCCATGTATTCCAGGCAGGCCACGGCGCTGATTCCGCTTATACCGGAACCCACCACAAGGAATTTCATTCCCTGGAATCTTGCTCCTGCTTTCATTCCACTCGTCCCTCTCTTATATCGTGATTTTTGCTCTCTGCCGCCTCACATGCCCTGTAGGGCCAGCAGGCACATCAAAGCTGTAATGATTGTGAACAATGCCGTAATCTTCGTCTCCGACCATCCGCCCAGCTCGAAATGGTGGTGCAGGGGCGCCATCCGGAAAATCCGCTTCCCCCCGCTTATCTTGAAATACCCAACCTGCAGGATGACGGAGCACACCTCCACCAAGTAGATGACGCCGATTATCGCTATGTACAGCGGCATCTGCAGCATATAGCCGCAGCCTGCCACGAACCCTCCCAGCGCCAGCGACCCCGTATCTCCCATGAACACCTCCGCCGGGTGTACATTAAATAGCAGAAATCCCATCAGCGCCCCGGCCACAGCGCAGGTCACCGGCTCTATCCCCGATGAGGTACCGATGGCCACCACGGAGAAGAACACCGCCACCATCAGGGTGACGCTTGCCGCCAACCCGTCCAGCCCGTCCGTGAAGTTCGTCCCGTTGGCGGTTCCCAGGGTGACGAAGAACAGGATGGGGATGTTCCAGACACCGAAGTCCAGGTACCGGCCCGGCAGGAAGGGAATCCGCATGGCAAGGCTCACATCCGTATAGCGGGTCAGGTACCAGACGAAGACGGCTGTGACCAGCAGCTGTCCCAGGAGCTTCTGCCAGGGCAAAAGCCCCATGGAACGCCTGCATACTACTTTTATGTAATCATCCATCAGCCCTACCAGGCCGAACCCGGCTGTCAACAGCAGGATCGGCGCTATCCTGGGGTAATCCTTCAGGAACAGCAGGGAGGTGGCCGTCACACTGAATAGAATCAGGATACCTCCCATAGTAGGCGTGCCCATCTTCTTCAGATGGGCGGCGGGCCCGTCGCTCCTGACCATCTGGCCGCATTTGAGCCACCGCAGGAACGGAATCAGCACCGGCCCTAAAACGGCGCTCGCAGAGAAGG
>CAOOJO010000232.1:3841-5193 GCA_948496895.1 uncultured Acetatifactor sp.
GAAATCATCACTGCTGTAATACTGGCTTTGCCCATCATCTCTCCCTCCCACAACTATCATTGTATGCCCAAATAGGGAAGAATATTCTCATAAAGCTGCCGCACGATCGGCGCGGCCACCTGACTGCCGTAGTAGACCCCCTGGGGATTGTTCACAATGGCGATGGCGATCACCTGGGGATTGTCTGCCGGAGCGAAGCCGATGAAGGAAGCGATGTAGCGCCCGCTCCCCCTGGGAAGAGTCTGGCTGGTGGCGGTCTTGCCGCCTATCCGGAAGCCCTCCACCTGGCCGTTGGAGCCGCTCCCCTCCTTCACCACCATCTCCAGGATGCCCCGCATGGTGGCGCTGGTCTCCTCCGACACGATGCCCTCGCTCACAGGGTATTCAAAGCGCTCTGCCACATTTCCCTGGGCATCCATGGTCTGTATGCCGAAGTGGGGCGTGATGCGCCTGCCCCCGTTTATGATGGAGGACACGGTGGTCAGCAGCTGTATGGGCGTAATCTGGAAGGACTGGCCGAAGGCCACAGTGGCAAGCTCTACATTGCCCATGTCCTCCTTCTTATGCATGATGGTCCCGGCCTCCCCCGGCAGGTCGATGCCGGTCATCTTCTTCAGGCCGAATTTCTCGAAATAGCTGTAGTAATTGTCCACCCCAAGCCGCAGCCCTACGGTGATCAGGGCCGGGTTGCAGGAGTTCATCATAGTATGGGTAAAGTCCTGGCTGCCGTGGCCTGCCCTCTTGTGACAGTGAATCCGCCTGTCATCCACCAGGATGAAGCCAGGGCAGTTGAAGGTGCTCTGGGTGGTCACCACGCCGGCTTCCAGGCCTGCCGCCGCGGTGATGATCTTAAAGGTGGAGCCCGGTTCGTATGTATCGTTGATGCAGCCGTTGCGCCAGATGCCGTTGAGGATGTTCTGGGTCTCCTCCTGGCTGATGTCCGACCGCGTCCCCTCCGGCAGCTCAAAGGGATTGTTCAGGTCGAACTCCGGCACATTGACGCAGGCGTAGATTTCCCCGTTCTGGGGGTTCATCACCAGGACGGACACGCTGTCCGCCTCTTTGGTGGCCATGGCCTGCTCGGCGAGCTGGGTGGCATAGGTCTGGATGTTCCTGTCCAGGCTGATACAGAGATCCATGCCCTTCACCGGCTCCAGGCGCCTCTCTCCCGCCGCTTCCACCTCGATGCCCCTGGCATCCGTCACGGTGAGGATCTCCCCCGGTTCTCCCTGGAGGTATTCGTCATAGACCACCTCCAGACCGACGATTCCCTGATTGTCGCCGCCGGTGAAGCCCAGTACCTTGCTGGCCAGGTCGTCGTAAGGGTAATATCTTTTGTAGTCCTCATCCAC
>CAOOJO010000233.1 GCA_948496895.1 uncultured Acetatifactor sp.
CCTCCTACCGATATGAGGAGGAGGCTCAGGCAGGGCGCACCTTCGGCGTGCTGCTGGACACCTCCGGCTCCATGGACCGGGGGCTTCTGGCCGCGGCTCTGGGGGCTGTCGCCAGCTACAGCGCCGCCCGGGATGTGAACCGGGTGCGGGTGGTGTTCTGCGATGCCGCCCCCTATGACCAGGGATACATGGAGGCGGCGGATATAGCGGGCAGCGTCCGGGTACGGGGACGGGGCGGCACGGTGCTTCAGCCGGGAGTGGAGCTTCTGGAGAAGGCGAAGGATTTTCCCAAGGAGGCCCCGCTGCTCATCATCACCGACTGCGAGTGCGACCGCCTGAACCTCTTCGGCAGGGACCACGCCTTTCTGGTGCCCCGGGGCAGGAATCTGCCTTTTTTGCCGAAGGGGCCGGTGTTTTACTTGGAATAAGGATAGTCTTCGGTTGAAATTCCCCTGCCAGCTCGGCATTGACTTTTTGTCCTTTTCGGCATAAACTGAACAAAACGGCGTTTATATGGGGGTGGCTTTATGGGAACCTATTTGAATCCGGGAAATAAGGGATTTCAGGAAATGCTACAGTCGGGATATGTGGACAAGACCGGTCTGATTGCAGCAATCAACATAGGGGCCTCCCAGGGAGCAATCAGCCAGATAAAAGACCGGAACTACCCGGCGGTACTGGCGGAGTTTGGCGGCGAGATCGTGCTGGCCGGAATCAACTATGATGCCAAGAAGAAGGCGCATGGATGTGTGATTGATAGTCGCCCTGTCTGAAAACCTGGTGCCGAATTTCTTCCCGATGATTAGTCCTGCCATGCAGATGGCGAATGTCACGGCTGAGATGATGAGGGCGCAGACCAGGGCCATCAGGAAATCATATTCCGCAATGGTAAAGCCCACGGACAGGGCATCTATGGAGGTGGCGATTGTCAACGAAAAAAGGCCAGGCAAAGAAATTGGTTAAGAAATTGATGACTTCATGCAATGGGAGTTAAATGCCAGTGGGCTTTGTGCTATACTATGCAATGGTGACAAGTCAGAAAACGAAAGTCGAGGTGTGAAGCAAATGGCAAAGTTTCCATGCCGAGGGCGAATTCGCCCAACTGTGGAAATGGAGGAACAGACGGGGCGGTCTGAAGCGGTAAAAGGAAAGGAGTAAGACAGGATAAAACGAAACAAAGTATCCCCGTTACTGTGGCTGTTGCTGATTCCAGGACAGCTTTTGGTCGGCATTTTCTTCGTGTGGATTGGCATCCGGCTGGATCTGATGATTTTTTCAAGCGGTGAAGGAGGCCATGGAATCCCTATCTTTTCCGCAATTTTTTTTGTGATTGCGGCGGCGATGACAATAGTGGTACTGATTCTGGCAGTAGTGCTGACGATTCGGGGATTTCTCCGGAAGTAATCTGAAAATCAGCATCTCCATTCAACGACATCGTCAACCCCCTTTCGCGGCCTTTCCTCCGGGAATTCGTCAGGATAACCAAAGGCGATAGCCGCGATAAGCTGTCCATCGCTATCCAGCCATTCACACAGCTCGGCATAGGCAAAGAAAATGTCGCATATCCAAAGGCTGCCGATTCCTTTCTCCGTAGCGGCCAGGAGCATATTCTGTATGGAAGCGCTTACAGACTGGATATTGCAGATTTCGGAAATGCGCTCCTCCGGCATCAAATCCTCCAGAATGCTCTTGCCCAATGAATTGACCACAAACACAATGACCGGCGCTTCCGCCATGATATGGACAGTATGCCTGGCTGCGGCTATGTGCTGCCTGCTTTGGGGCAGCAGAGCGTCTTCGTGCTCTTCCCGCTGTATGCCCCGGCGGAAGATATTTAGCATTTCTTCTTTGGCCTTCCCCTGTACCACGATGTACTTCCATGGTTGTCTGTTTTTGGAGGAGGGCGCTTTCAGCCCGCTTTGGATGATGTCTGTCATGTCTTCTTTAGAGATGGGCTTCTCTAAGAATTTCCGGATGCTTCGTCTGTCATAAATCGCAGGAATCATTTTTCATATCCTTTCTTGTCGTGCGTTCCAGTGCATGGAATCGGAAGCTGACACGATGTCTTTACGAGTCAACATTATACCGCAATGGCTGTCTGTAGGGAATAGGCTATCTGCTTATTCCTGTCGATTCCTTTTGGCATAGCGGTAGAAAACAGGGCGCAAAAGTAGTATAATCAAATGGAAGAAGCGCATTCCAATGGAAGAAGAGAATTCCATGGAAGAATGGCAGCGCAAGCCCTGAAAAAGAACTGGGAGGTATGGACATGGCAATCATAGGCATAGACCTGGGGACGACGAACAGCCTGGCGGCCTGCTGGAGGGACGGCAGGCTGGAGCTGATTCCCTGCGAGGACGGGGAGGTGCTCTTCCCCAGCGCGGTAGGGTATGTGGACGGGGAGGGATTTTTGGTGGGAGCGGCTGCAAAGGAGCGGCTGCTGACCCACCCGTCCGACACAGTGGCTTCCTTCAAGTGCTTTATGGGCACGGCAAAGGAGTACAGGCTGGGCGGCAGGACGTACACCCCCATGGAGCTGTCGGCCATGGTGCTGGAGCGGCTAAAGTGCAATGCCCAGCGCCTGCTCCAGGAGGAGATTGAGGAGGCCATCGTGACGGTTCCGGCCTATTTTAACGACAAGCAGAGGAGCGACACGAAAAAGGCGGCCCAGGTGGCAGGGCTTAAGGTGGAGCGCCTGATCAACGAGCCGTCGGCGGCCGCCCTGGCCTATCGGATGGCCAGGGGAGAGGAAGACAGAACATTAATCATCTTTGATTTCGGCGGCGGGACGCTGGATCTGTCCTATGTGGAATGCTTCGACAATGTGATAGAGATTGTGGCCGTGGCCGGGGACAACCATCTGGGCGGGGACGACATCGACAGGGCCATCCAGGCTTATTTTTGCAGGGAGAACGGCCTTGCGGAGGAGAATCTGACCCTGGAGGAGCTGGCCGGCATCAGGCATCTGGCGGAGCAGTCCAAATGCGCCCTGTCCGCTGCGGGGCAGGTAGATATGGAGCTGAACGTAAAAGGAAAGCCTTGCAGGGCTCAGTTGACGGAGGATGTGCTCTTTGAACTCTGCATGCCCCTTTTCGGGAAGATGAAGCAGCTTTTCCTACACCTCCTGGAGGACGCGGATTCCAGGGTGTCCCAGATAGACGATTTGGTCATGGTGGGCGGCTCCTCCAGGCTGGGGGTGGTGCGGCGGTTCTTGTCGGAGCTTCTGGGGAAAGAGCCTGTGGTGTTGGACGAGACGGACCGGGTGGTGGCCCTGGGGGCAGGGATATACGCGGGCATCCGCAGGCGCGGGGAGGAAATCCGGGACATGCTGCTGACGGATGTGTGCCCCTTCACCCTGGGGATAGGGATTCGGAACAGGAGCGGCCAGGACAGGAATGTGCTAAGTCCCATGATTGAGCGAAATTCCACACTTCCGGCTTCGGTGAAGAACCGATTCGTCACCACCAGCGACTACCAACGGGAAATCCTGGTGAAGATTTACCAGGGGGAAGAGTATTATGTGGACGACAATGTGTATCTGGGGGAGGTGAACATAGAGGTGGCCCTGAAGCCGGCGGGACAGGCCTGGGTGGACGTGCAGTTCACCTATGACATCAACGGCATCCTGCATGTGGCGGTGGAAAACGAGATGGGGGAACGCAGACAGATATTGCTGGCGAACCAGGCTCTGAGCGCGGAGGAGCTGGAGCGGTACGCAAAGGAGATGGAGAAGATCATGCTGCCGCCCATAGAGCAGCCCGCAAACCGGGAGCTGCTGGCCCGGTTCCTGGAATGTTTCGAGAACAGCACCGGAGAGCGGCGGGAGCGGATCGGGGCCATGATAGGGTGGATTACCCGGGGGCTGTGCAGCGGCAGGAAAAAGGCGGTAAGGAACGCCCAGGAGAACGCCAGGGTCTGGCTGACCATGCTGGAGGAAGCCCAGGAAACAAAAGAAGAGCGGCTGTTCGACGGGAGAGATTTCTATAGCTGGGACCAGGAGGAGGCGGACTGGGAGGATGGAGAAGAGAGCCAGGACGGGAAGGAAAGCGGCTGGGACAGCGAAGGAGAGAGCCAGGACGGGAAGGCCGAAGGCCAAAGCAGCGAAGGAAAGAACCCGGACAACAGAGTAGAGGACTGGAACGGCAGGAAAGCGAACCGGGATAAAGGGGAGGAGGGGGATGACGATGAAGAGTGATATATGGACGCTTCTGGGGATAGCCCCCACTTCCGATAGGAAGACCATCCGTAGCGCCTACGCGGCCCAGTCCAGGCTGCACCACCCGGAGGAGGAGCCGGAATATTTCGTGAGGCTGAACCAGGCTTACAGGCAGGCGCTGGATCTTGCCCGGAGAGGCGGGGCTGGGGATGGCGCTTCGGGGAATGAGGAGGAGAGGGAAGCTGCCGATAGGGTGGATTTCAGGAAAGCAGCAAGAAACTGGGAGTCTGCCACAGAGGGAGATGGCTCCAGGGAGGAGCGAAAGCGGGAATCTTTAGCTGAGACGGATGGTTCGGGAGAAGATTCTGGAGAAGAGAAACGTAAGCCAGAGTCAGCAGTTGAATCAAATGATTCCGAAGAAGACGAAAAAGTAGTAATAGGACAGAAGCCCTCGGATGATAAAAATGGCTCCGCAGAAGACGGAAAAGACAGAGGAAAGCAGGAAGCCATCGCCGAGGCGGCCAGTTCCCCGGAAGAAGCATCGGAAAACGAATCCCACCAGACAGATGCCGTGGAGACAAAAGTCTCTCTACTGGAACGGCTGGCCGGAGCCCAGCAGAAAGCCATCCGGCAGAGCATGGAAACAGGTGCCCTGCATGATTTCATCGCTCTTTTTACAGATGCCAAACAAGCCAAGGCAGCCGACACCTGGAGGCGTTTTTTCCTGACGGAGGCCTTTCTGGGAGAGCAGTACTCGGAGGATTTCGCCAGAGGCCTGTATGCCTATCTGATGGGACAGGACAGCTTCCCCAGCGATAATCTTCCCATGGGCCTGCTCCAGGAGCTGGCCATCGCCTATGCGCTGGTGCCCCATTTTGCCGGGGAAGAGTACGGCCAGGGCATGAAATATCCCAAGGAATGGTACAAAGTCTCGGTGGAGCAGACCTTTCCGGCCAGGAAGCAGGTGGCAGAGATTTTCAACCGCCAGGGCTGGGACTGTGATTTGAAATCCATGACCAGGCGGATGCTGAA
>CAOOJO010000234.1 GCA_948496895.1 uncultured Acetatifactor sp.
GGAGGGCATAAGAGACACCGATTGCGCTCAGCCGGCCCCGATTGCCCGCAGCTCCTCTTCCGCCTGCCTTTTGGTCCGGAAACAGATTCCGTGAATCCCCAGCGCTCTGGCCGCCTCCACGTTGGCGGCGGTATCGTCCAGGAAGACGCTCTCCTCTTCCTTCAGGGAATACCGGGTCAGCAACCGCCTGTAGATCTCCGGGTCAGGCTTCACCACCTTCTCCCGGTAGGAAAGGATGCCGCCGTCCATGTAGGGCAGGAAATCCAGGGCATCCGCACAGTCCACATAAGCCTTCTCCGAAAAATTGGACAGATAGTATACCCGGTATCCTTTCGCCTTCAGCTCCTGCATCCAGGGAATGGCATAGTCCCGCTTCGTCACCATACCGGTGACATTGCCGTAGGCCCTGCGCAGCTCCTTCTCAATCTCCGGATCCTGGTGGATGAACGCCTGCATCAGCTCCTCCAAAGACCATACGCCACGGTCGATTTCATTCCAGAGCGGCGTCTGAACGGAGGCTTTCGCGATCCGCTCCACCATAGCCTCATCGAAGCCCTTGTCCCGCAGGAATTCCCGCCACCTAAAATCCGTCAAAACATTGCCGATATCAAATATAATATTCCGAATCATTTTCCTCTCCCGCTCCATTCCTGACTGTGGAATTCCCACGATTCATGCCCGGCCTTCCCCATGATTTCCAGAAGCTTCCCGGCTGCCGCCCCCAGGGGGGCTTTCCGGCTGGTGACCACGCAGAACTGCCTTTTCGGTATCATCTTATTGAAGCGCAGCTCGAACAGAAGCCCTGAGTCCAGGCTTTCTGTGGCGAAGTCCCTGACCACGCAGCCTATCCCCAGGTTTCGCAGGGCGAACTGCACGATCATGTCGCTGGTGGACAGCTCGAACTCCGGCTGCACCGCCACCCCGTTCTCGGCTAGATAATCATCCATGTAAGCCCTGGTGCTGGTGTTTCCCTCCAGAAATACCAGGGGCAGCCGTTCCAGCTCCTGGAGATCCAACATCTTGTTTTTATAGGAAGTGAACCTCCTTCCGGCTACAAATACGTCTTCTATCTCCCGCACCGATGCTGCGCTGATGTCGCCCTCCCGGGGGAAGGGAGTGCTCACCACGCCGAAATCGATCTTCCCGGCCCGCAGGAGCTTCAGCGTCTCCGGGGTAGGGGCGTTGGCCACCATGACCTTGATGCCCGGGTGCCGCTCATGGAACGCCTCCAGGTAAGGCAGCAGGTAGAAGCGCAGGGTCATGTCGCTGGCGCCGATGTGCACCTCCCCCAGCTCCAGGTTCCTCATCTGCTTCACCTTTTCCACGCCCCGCTCTATCTCCTCGTAGCCTTTCTCCACATAGGAGTAGAGCAGCTCACCCTCTCTGGTGAGGCGCACGCCCCTGGAGGCCCGCTGGAACAATGCCACGCCCAGGCTCTTCTCCAGGGCCTTCAGGGACTGGCTCACCGCGGGCTGGGACAGGGAGAGCTCGCCTGCCGCCCCTGTGACGCTGCCCAGCTTCGCGGTATAATAGAACACCTTGAAATACTCCAGATTCCCGACCATGGCTCCCCTTACCGCGCCAGCGCGGACTCTCTGTAGATGATGTCCTCTCTGCCCGGGCCGTTGCTGACCATGGTGATGGGATATCCAATCTGCCCCTCGATGAACTCGATATAGGCGCGGCAGTTCTCCGGCAGGTCTTCATACCTCCGGATGCCCCTGATCTCACAGTTCCAGCCGGGCATCTTTTTCAGCACGGGCTTCGCCTTGGACAGCCTGCTGGTCACCGGGAAATCTGTGGTGACCTCCCCGTCGATCTCATAGCCCACGCACACGGGAATCTCGTCCAGATAGCCCAGCACGTCCAGCACGGTAAAGGCCACATCCGTGGTTCCCTGCAGACGGCAGCCGTATTTGGAGGCCACGCAGTCGAACCATCCCACCCTCCTGGGCCGTCCGGTGGTAGCGCCGTACTCCCCGCCGTCTCCGCCCCGGTGACGCAGCTCCTCCGCCTGGTCCCCGAACAGCTCGGACACAAAGGCTCCCGCGCCCACCGCGGAGGAATAGGCCTTGCAGACCGTCACGATCTGTTTGATCTCATAGGGCGGCAGGCCGGCCCCGATGGCTCCGAAGGCCGCCAATGTGGAGGAGGAGGTCACCATGGGATAGATGCCGTGGTCGGGGTCCTTCAAAGTGCCCAGCTGTCCCTCCAGCAGCACCGTCTTGCCCTCCTTCAGGGCCTTGTCCAGAAACGCGGACACATCGCACACATAGGGCGCCACCATGTCTCTGTAGGAATGGAGCGTCTCCAGCAGCTCCTCCGGTTTGATTATGGGTTTGTGATACAAATGCTCCAGCAGCGCGTTCTTCAGCTCGCAGACCCGTTTCGTCTTCTCCTCCAGCACCTCCTCGTCAAAAAGCTCGCTGACCTGGAAGCCTATTTTCGCGTATTTGTCGGAATAGAAGGGCGCGATGCCGGACTTGGTGGAGCCAAAGGACTTTCCGCCCAGCCTCTCCTCCTCGTACTGGTCCAGCAGGATGTGGTAGGGCATGACAATCTGCGCCCGGTCGGACACCAGCAGCTTCGGAGCCGGGACGCTGCGCTCCACCAGAGACTGCACTTCCTGAAATAACAGCGGGATGTTCAGCGCCACCCCATTGCCGATGATATTCGTGATATGGCTGTAGAACACGCCTGACGGAAGCGTGTGCAACGCGAATTTCCCATAATCGTTCACAATGGTGTGCCCCGCGTTGGCACCGCCCTGGAAACGTATCACGATATCCGCCTCCTGGGCCATCATGTCCGTGATCTTGCCCTTTCCCTCGTCGCCCCAGTTGGCGCCTACGATTGCCTTGACCATAATTTTCCTCCATTCCCTGCCCCCAGGGCAGCAGGATGCCGCCCGGGACGGCATCCGATGACATCGCATGCGAAGATGGCATCTGAACTCCCAGCCGGGCCTGGATGCCATCCTCTTCTTTTACTATGCCATTATACTATATTTCGTATCATAAGTAAAATCAATAAATATTATATTTATCATAAGAAATACTTATTTTATTTCCTGAAGACATCCTTCATCCCATCTGACATCTCAATCCGTCCGTCCGCCATGACAAACAGCGCCTCCGCGCCGTACCGGGCGGCCAGGGCCATTCCTTTCTCCGGCCCTAAGATGAAGCAGGCCGTGGACAGGCCGTCGCCGAGCAGGCCATCCTTCATGAGAATGGTCACGCCCCGCACATCGCTTACGGCAGGCGCGCCGGTCTTCGGATCCAGGATGTGGTGGTACCGCACCCCGTCCACCTCCACATACCGCTCATAATCCCCGGAGGTGGATACGCACCACGATCCCTCCAGGGTCAATATGCCGATGCTCTCCGCCGTGTCAAAGGGATTGACGATTCCCACACGCCAGGGCGTGCCGTCCGGTTTGCCGCCGTAGGTCAGGATGCTGCCGCCCAGGGATATCACTGCTCCGTCCACATCGGGCCGTTCAGCCAGCAGGGCGGAAATCCTCTCCATGGCGAGGCCCTTTCCCACGGCCCCCAGGTCCAGCCGCATGCCCTCCGGCATGAAGAGGCGCAGCCGGCTTTCCCGGGACGCGCTGCTTTCGGCGGAGCGGACATCGGCAGACCCTTCCTCCACAAGCCGCAGCTTCTGGCTCCCGCAGGTACCCAGCGCCTGGTTCAGCAGCTCCCCGCCGGGCGGTTCAAATCCCTCCTGACTGCTCTCCGCCGCCCATTTATCGATATCCCACAGGCGTGTCACCGCCCCCAATGTCACATCGAAAGCCCCTTCCGAGCGCTCCCACAAAAGCGTGCAGCTTTCCAAAAGCGCCGACAGATCCGCCGACAACAGGAATCCCTCCTCACTGCCGGCAGACGCATTGGCCCGGTACACCTCGGAGGTTTCCAGCCGCCAGGATATCTTTTCCCGCTCCAGTCCCCACAGAAGCTCCATGGCCTGAGCGGAAAAATCCCGGGCCGTCTCCTGATCCGCCGCATAGATGGTCTGCTGCACCACCGTTCCCATGGCGGTATCCGCATACTGCCAGGGTCCGCCGGCTCCCTGTCCGGCGTTTGTCTTCCGCGCTCCATCGCCGTCCTCTGCTCCGGGCCCGCCTTCCGGCTGCCGTGCCATCCCGGCTCCTGTGTCCGCGCAGCCGCAGCACAGGAGGACCGCCGCCATAAGGGCAGACATGGCTGTTCTTAAAAAAAGCTTCATTTTCTGATTCCTTTTTGCTATACTGTTTGGGGGCGGCTCCAAACCCCCGCGTTTGATTGACAGAAGGGTCATTTCATATGAAAAAGAATAATTCCTGGCGAAAGCCGGCAATCATCATCACAGCTTTCCTTCTGCTTCTGTCCTCGGCAAGCCTGCTCTATCTGCTGTCCGGCAAAAGCGGAGCCGACTATGTGGCGGATATCTTCCAGGACGGCATTTTGATAAAAAGCATATATTTAAACGATATCTCTCAGACAGGCACTTTTACCGTACAGGGTGAGAACGGCTGTGTCAATGAGATTGAAGTCCGCCCGGGCAGCATCGCCATCATCTCCGCGGACTGCCCCGACAGGCTCTGCGTCCACCAGGGCTTCATCAGCGACTCAAAGCTGCCCATCACCTGCCTGCCCAACCGGCTGGTGATTCGGCTGCGGCCCGTGTCCGATTCGCCGGGGCTTGTCGAGACACCGGACGCTGTCACAGTGCCAGACGCTGTCACAGTGCCAGATGCTGTCACATACTGATTCCCTTTTTCAGCAGAAAGGAGCTTCCTATGTCTGTCAGAAAAACCGCCGTTTTAGCCCTCTTCACCACTCTGTCCCTGGCTATCTTCGCCATTGAGAGCGCCATCCCGCCTTTGGTGCCGATTCCGGGCATCAAGCTGGGGCTGGCCAATACCGTCACCTTGATATTGCTGTGCCACTTCCGGGCCAGAGACGCCCTCGTGGTGCTGCTCTCCAGGATACTGCTGTCCGCCTTTTTATTCGGGCAGGCCCTGTCCCTGCTCTACAGCCTGGCGGGAGGGCTGATAAGCCTGTGCGTCATGGCGGTGGCGATGAGGATTCTGCAAAAAAAGCTGCCCTTCCTCACCGGAGCCCTGGGCGGGCTGACCCACAACCTGGGCCAGCTGACCATGGCTTATCTGGTCACCCGCACCGGCGGCGTGCTGGCC
>CAOOJO010000235.1 GCA_948496895.1 uncultured Acetatifactor sp.
GCCCTTCCTCCTCCAGCTTCCCGTCATAGAGCAGCAGCCAGGAGCTGTTGCTGACCGGATAACAGGCTTTTGCCGCCTCCATGTCCTCCCGGCGCAGCGCAAACGCGCCTTTGCCCAGCCCCACTACGGCCATGGCACTGTGGTATTCGTCGCACCGCCTCGGCTCTCTGAGACTGTGTCGATTCTGCTGGTTGTGCAGCGCCTTTTGTGCGATTCCCTCCATGGACTGCATGGCATGGGGATAGTCCAGCTCCGTCTTTACGATATAGTCCGTGGTTCCCAGGCGCAGGGCATCCTGGATATAGCTGAATTCATCATAATAGCTCAGCACCACGGAGACGATGAAGGGCTGGTTCTCCCTCAGCCACTGCAGCAGCTCCAGGCCGCTCTGTCCCGGCATGACGATATCCGTGAAGACCACGTCCACCTGCAGGTCTCCCTGAAGGATGTCGATTGCCTCCTGCACACTGCCAGCCTCCGCCACTACCTCCATCTGGTATTCCTTCCAGGGAATACGGTATCTGATTCCCGTGCGCATCAGCGCTTCGTCATCTACAATCAAGACATTCAGCATATCGCAGCACCTCCCTTCTGTGTCCGCTCAGATTTGGATGCAAATCGTAATCCTCGTGCCACGGCCTTCCCTCCCTGGCCCGGCTGCCAGGGTGACCCCTCCCGCAAAGAACAGCTTCAGCGCCGAACTCACATATCTCAGCCCGATTCCTGCGCCATGGGCGGAAATCTCCAGGAGCTCCTGGTTCAGGTGCTCCTGCTTCTCCCTGCTGATGCCCTGACCGTTGTCCTCTATCATCAGGCAAAGCCGTGCGTCCCTATAGAAAGCCCCCAGCCGGATCTCCAGGTTCCGCGCCTTCCCATGCTGGAAGCAGTTCTCTATGATGGGCTGCAGCACGAAGCCCGGCATCTGCATGTCCAGAAGCTCCTGCGGCAGGTCGATTTCCTTTTCGTAGCCAAAGCTCTGTATCCGCCGCTGCAGGTAGATATAGTCGTCCGCGGCCCGCAGCTCGTCCCGCAGGGTGGTGACCTTGTTCTTGCCCAGGTTATGGTAGAGGAGATTGTTCAGCGCCCGCAGGGTCTCCGCCAGCTGCGTCTCTCCCTGCCCTGCTGCCTCCAGCCCGATGCTGTTCAGGGTATTGTGGATGAAATGAGGATTGATCCTGCTGAGCAACAGCTGGTTCTCCAGGTACGCGTTCTGTCTGCTGTCCTGCTCCACCTGGGCCAGGAGGCGGCAGATTTCCACCCGCATCTGCTCTATCTTCTCCTGGCATTCCCCCAGCTCACTGCTGTTCGCCCCCCGGTGGCCGTACAGTCCCTCCACACCCCTGCCGGAGAGTTCCTTCACAAAGGTGTCCAGCGGCCTATAGGCGGCCCTATATATCCGGAATGCCATAAAGGCAGCAAAGACAGCGTAAATCAGGATAAGCGTCACCACCTCCAGGAAAAAGGATCTGTAGACGCGCCTATATTCCTCATTGGGCACGCACAGATACAAACTCCAGTGTGGAGCGGCATAGGAAAAGGGCACAAAGACCCTGCGTGCCTCTTCCTCGTCAAAGCTCTCCCCGGCCTCAAAGGGAAACTCTCCCAGGGCGTACCTGACTATTCCGCCCGCGTCCACCAGGCAGATGGCCATCTGCTTCCCGCTGCCGTCCTGTATCTGGGAAAAGAGACTCTCCAGAAAATCAGAATCGCTCTCCATATAGACATAGAAATCCCGCCCGTCCACATTGCCCCCAAACCGCGCAAGGGACAGCACATATTTCCCGGACTCCTCTGAAATCCCCGGCACAAAGAACTCCGTATAGGGATACCTGTTGAAAAAAAGCGGCCTGTCCGGGGGAACCAGCTGTCCCACGGCATTGGTAATGAATGCCTCTGGAGCTTCTCCCGGAAAATAAAAGCAGCTGCTTCCCACCACCTGGCTCTGGAAATCATGGAGGTTCATCTGTTCCAGCACTTGCCTGGCCAGCTCCCGCCTGCGTAGCACGTCCCGGGTCATCAGATAATCCTCCACCTGGGCGATGATGCCTCCTCTGTAGGTCAACCCGGATGCCACTCTGTGCATCTCCTCCAGCGCCTGTCCCAGCTTATCTCCCACCGCGTTCAGGCTGAGCTGATAGCCCTCTTCTATGGTCTGCTCGAAACGCCGTGCCACATTGCGGAAGGTGTATACGGAGAAGAACAGGATAGAGACGGCAGCGCTCACGATTACCATCATGATAATTTGGGCTTTTGTGGATTTGAAACGAAAAAGCTTCATAGCTCCCCTCCTTCACCTTTACAATATTCCCTCTTATTATAGCATTGCTGAAAAGAATTCTGGAAAAGAAATATGGAAAAATCTATCACATTCTATGGACTTTTCCACTCTCTTCTCCGTGACGCTCTGCGCAGTTCAATATATTGGATGGATAAATCTATGGATTTCGGAATTTCTTTGTGCAATAATGACATTACTAATCAAAAGGAGGATGAATTTTATGAAACGAAAAACACTTATGTCTGTCATAACGGCAGCCCTTATCGTCAGCCTGACAGCCTGCGGCAGCCCTGATGCGGGAGAATCCAGCTCCGCAGCATCCACGGCGGAAGAGTCCCAGTCCAGCCCCGCCGCTGAGCAGGAACCCGAAGAACAACCGGAGGAAGGGGCGGATTCCCAGCAGGACGGCGCGGAGCCTTCCAATGCCGATGGCAATGAATATGTCAAAATGTTCGATGGACTTACCTTTACCACAGTCATCGCTACGCCCTCCGGGGACGTACTTCCTGAAGGCCAGACTGTGGAGGACAACTATAGAACCAGATGGTTCACGAAACAGACTGGCCTAGTGCCCAAAGTGGTATGGTCCGCCTCCGGGGATTCCTTTACACAGAAAATGAACATGATGATTGCTTCTGGCGATATCCCAGACTATTTCCAGGTATCCTACTCCCAGTATGAGGCTCTTGTGAAAGCCGACCTGCTGGCGGATCTGACGGAGTATTATGATACCGTGCTGGATCCCCAATGGAGGGAGCTTTGGGCCTCCGCAGATGATGCCGACCTGAAAGCAGTGACCAAAGACGGCAAAATCTACGGCATCCCCAAGGCCAATGGCCTGGGAGACTCCAACCCCTTGCTCTGGGTACGAAAGGACTGGCTGGACAAGCTGAATCTGGAAGAGCCTACCTGTATCGCTGATATCGCGGAAATAGCCAAAGCCTTTATGACACAGGATCCGGACGGCAACGGCCAGGACGACACCTATGGTCTGCCTATCCTGACCGGCTTCAACGCAGCCTTCGGCGGCACTGGCAGTGTAGCTGATATTTTCACCAACTATGGCGCGGCACCTGGTCAATGGGTGGAAAAAGAGGACGGCGTGGTCTACGGTTCCCTGACCCAGGAAGCGAAAGAGACTCTGGAGCTGCTCAATTCCTGGTATCAGGAGGGCATCATCCCCCAGGATTTCGGCAGCTGGACAGACGATATGTACCAGCAGGCCGTCACGGGCAGCAAGGCGGGCATGTTCCTCGGACCCTGGTGGTTGAGCTGGTCCTACCTGACGGATACTGTACTCAATAATCCCGAGACAGAATGGGCCGCCTATGCCCTGCCCAAAGAAAGTGGTCAGAACTACATCGGCGGTGCCCCCAATGCGGCAGGATATGGCATCGGCGTGGTCAGCAAGGAGTGCGAAGATCCCTCCATTTTCTTCTATTCCCTGAACGACATGTTCTACAACATGACCTTGGATACTTATCAGGCCGATTTGGAACAGGCCGCAACCGTATCTAACGCCTACACGCCCATGTCTATCTATCCTCTTCCGGCAGATGCCATCATGATGACAGGTGTCCTGGCGACCCGATATGCCGCCGGAGAGATTACCCTGGAGGAGGTAGGGGAACTGAGCAGCCCTTCTGAGGCAGTCTACAACCAGACCATGGCCCAGGCGGCAAAGGTGGTGGCCGACAGCGAGAATCCCTATGACAGCATGGAAGACTGGTCCAACTCCATGGGATATACAGTGGGCATGATGGCTCTGTACAATTCCAATGCAGAATATGTCCGCTCCGCCTATTCCGGAACCACTCCCACCATGGAGAAACGCAAGACCTTCCTGGACAAGCTGGAGCTGGAAGCCTACACCAAGATGGTCATGGGCGATACCGATGGGAAGTCCGTCTCCGAATACTTCGATGAATTCGTGTCCCAGTATCTGGAACAGGGCGGCCAGGATATGACCAATGAGGTACAGGGCGCGCTGGATGCGTTAAAATAGACACGTTTTCCCGTATACAGCTTTTGAAAAGGAATGCTCCAGGGCATTCCTTTTCTCCCTCGCGAAAGGAGCCTAAATGAAAAAAAAGAAATTCCTCGCCCAGCTTCCCTATCACCTGATGGTGCTGCCGGGTGTAGTGTTCGTCCTCCTGTTCAATACCAGCACCTGGGCGGGAATCGTCCTGGCCTTTCAGGACTTCATCCCCAGCAAGGGATGGTTCGGCTCACCTTGGGTGGGCCTTGACAATTTCGACCTGTTCTTCAGTCTGCCGGACAGCTTTGCCATCCTGCGCAATACCGTGGTCATCGCGGTGGGCAAAATCCTGGCGGGCACCCTCGTGTCCATCCTTTTCGCCCTGCTCCTCAATGAGCTGCAGGGCAGGCGGCTCAAAAAGAGCATCCAGACCGCAGTGTATCTGCCCCATTTCATCTCCTGGGTCATCTTTGCCACCATCATGCGCTCCATGCTCAGCGCCGATGGGGTGGTCAACCAGATCCTCCATCTGCTGGGCAGGGAGGAGTCTGTGCTGTTTTTGGGTACGCCCTCGCTGTTCCCCATCGTCATGATTGCCACGGAGACCCTGAAGGAATTCGGATTCGGCGCCATCGTCTATCTGTCCGCCCTGACGGCCATCGACCCTGCCTTGTACGAAGCGGCGGCCATCGATGGAGCCGGACGCTGGAAACAGGCTGTCCATGTGACCCTGCCAAGCCTGCTCCCTATCATTGTGCTCATGGCCACCCTGAATCTGGGCAATGTGCTGAACGCCGGATTCGACCAGATTTTCAATATGTACAATCCCCTGGTGTACTCCACCGGCGACATCATCGACACCTATGTCTACCGGGTAGGCCTAATCAGCTTCAATTAAGGCCTGGGCTCGG
>CAOOJO010000236.1 GCA_948496895.1 uncultured Acetatifactor sp.
CTGGAAAATATGGCAGATATATTCGTTCTGGGGGAAGGCCGATAGGACGCCGTTCATCATGGACATGGAGAACAGATCCCTGACCGTAGGCATGATGCAGGCGATTTCGGGCAGATGCTCCATGCTCTGGGCGCTTTCCTCCGGCAGCACTATCTCGTTGGACAGGGCGGGCGCCTCCGGCAATCTGCACACAAAGCTCCCCTTGTTGGGGAAGCGCTCTATCACCCCTTCGCTCTTTAGCTCGCTCAGGGCCTTGGAGACCGTGATGCGGCTCACCTGGTAATGCTCCATGAGCTGGTATTCCGTGGGCAGCCTGTCTCCGGGAGACAGGAGATTGGTCTTGATCTGGTGCAGGATGTCTTCCTTGATTCTCTGGTACATGGGCTGGTTCATGAGATTCGCCATAGCGAGGCCCTCCTTTCTCGGTCCCGAATGGAATGTTCCTCTTCTAACTATACTCCATTGCTATGACTTATGTCAAGTCAAATCATTTGCTATGTTTGCTATATGAAAAGTGCTATAAACACGATTCTGAAAACTGTAAAATATAACTAAAAATGGTTTGAAACAGAAAAAACATGTTGCGTCCTGTACAGCGATGTGCTATTATTGAGCAAGAAAGACATGACAAATGTCAAAACAGAAAATGCAATATCATATCAAATAATGCATATAATGTCATGTCAAAACCAGGCCTCGAAGCCGGGCCTACATAATAAAAGATGAGGAAAGGGATGGTGTGCGTATGGCAAAGACGGCAAGGGCTGTAGTGAGCCCGGAACAGAAAGCCTTCAACAGGAAGCGGTTGTGGGTGGAGATCAAGAAGCACAGGTTATTGTATCTATTCATGTTGCCTTGCTTGGTTTCGATTATTGTATTCTCTTATATACCGATGGGAGGCATCGTGCTGGCCTTCAAGAACTATCGGTTCGACTTAGGGATTTATGGCAGCGAATGGGCGGGGTTCAAGCATTTCAAGGCTTTCCTGACCTCCCCCGAGTTCTGGACGACCACCCGCAACACGCTGGTCATCAGCATCATGAAGATCATCATCTGCTTCCCGGCCCCTATCATTCTGGCCCTGCTGCTGAATGAGGTGCGGGCGAAGAAGTACAAGAGCGTCATCCAGACCATGAGCTACCTGCCCAACTTCGTATCCTGGGCAGTGGTGGTGACGATTCTGACGGCGATCTTCTCCCCCTACGGCGGCGTCTTCAACGACATCCGCAAGTCCATGGGCCTGGAACCCATCTTCGTACTGGGTGAGAAAGGGGCGTTCTACCCCCTGGTCATCCTGACGGATATCTGGAAGAACGTAGGCTGGGGATCCATCGTATACCTGTCCGCCATCACCGGCGTGGATCAGGGGCTCTACGAGGCGGCCACCATCGACGGCGCCAACCGCTGGCAGTGCACCTGGCATGTGACCATCCCCGGCATCGCCACCACCATCGGCATCATGTTCATCATGAGGATGGGCGGCATCCTGGGCGCGGACATGGATCAGCTCCTGCTGCTGCAGCAGCCCGCGAACCTGCAGCTTTCCCAGGTCCTGGACACCTACATCCTGCAGACAGGTATCCGGTACGGCAAGTTCGAGTACGCCACGGCCATCAGCATGGTCCGCTCGGTGATTTCCCTGGGATTGGTGGCCATTACGAACCATCTGTCAAGTAAGTACGCCGAAGTGGCCCTGTGGTAAAGGAGGAGAATGACATGATAGAGAGCAAAGGTCAGAAAATATTCAGAGTATTCAACTATACATTCCTGGGGCTGCTGGGACTGGCTACCTTCTATCCCTTCTGGTACGTGCTGGTGGCATCCCTGAACGAGGGCCGTGACTTCATGAGAGGCGGGGTATGGTTCTTCCCCAGAGTCCTCACCTGGGAGAACTACGCCAAGGCGTTCAATGACGACAGGATTGGCCCCTCTTTGCAGATTTCGGTGGCGGCTACCCTGATCACCGTTGTGGCGAGCCTTCTGCTGACGGCTCTGGTGGCTTATGCCCTGACCGTCAAGACCCTGCCGGGGCGGACCATATTCAGCTTTTTCTGGTACTTTACCACGATTTTCAATGGCGGCATGGTTGCCTACTTCATCTTGCTGAGAGACCTGAAGCTGACATCCAGCTTCTGGCTGTACGTCATCCCCAGCCTCTTCAGTTTCTCGAATTTCATACTGATGCGAGCGAACTTCTCCGGGGTACCCTATGAGCTGCGGGAATCGGCGCAGCTGGACGGGGCGGGAGAGTGGACCATCCTCAGCAGGATCTACCTGCCCCTGTCCAAGCCGATTCTGGCCACCCTGGCATTGTTCATCGGCGTGGGCAAATGGAACGACTGGTTCACCGGGGCATACTATCAGAGCCAGGCAAAGCTCTACCCCGCGGCTACGGTGCTGCAGAGGCTCCTGGCGGAGGCTTCCGCAGGCAGCCAGGTCAAGGTGGGACAGGAGACGGCGGCCGCTGGCGGCATGACCACCTACACTTCCCAGTCCCTGCAGATGGCATTCGTCATGATCCTGACGATGCCCATCGTAGTGGTATATCCTTTCCTGCAGAAGTATTACGTGAAAGGCGTCATGGTCGGTTCTGTAAAGGGATGATTCCATTCCTTTACCCGAAATATATGGTGAAAAACCAAAAAACAAAATAGAAGGAGGAAACAAAGTTATGAAGAAAAAGGCAATGGCATTGTTGCTGTCGGCTGCGATGGTCGCAAGCGTGCTCACCGGCTGCGGCAGCGGCGACGGCGGGAACAGCAGCCAGCCCGCAGAGGAGTCCCGGGGGGGTGATCAGGGCGCTGAGGAATCCAAGGACGACGGCGGAGCCGCGGACGAGGGCCAGGCGGAAGCCGGAGATGACGGCGAGTACTATGTGGACGAGGACGGAAACAAGTACAAGAAGTTCGACGATGTCCAGCTGAAGATGCTGATCTGCTGGAACGGCGGCTTCAAGACCGCTGACGACCAGTACAACAACGATGTGGCTAAGGCCATCCGCGACAAGATCGGCGTCACCGTAGAGTTCGAGGGCATCAACATGTCCGAGACAGAGAAGCTGAACCAGATGTTCGCCACCGGCGATATGCCCGACATGATCAATGCACCCTACTGGGGCGGCTCCGCAGGCGAGACTGGCGTCATCAAGAAGGGCGGGAACGAAGGCCGTCTGATTGACATCAAGGATCTGGTTCCCAATTATCCCAACATTGCGGATGCTTATGACATCGGCGTCATCAGCAGAAAGTATCTGGAGAACGACATCGAACAGGAGAACGGCGCAAGGTACGTCCTGCCCACCGAGGTGGCCGGCAGCAAAGAGGATATCGCTCTGTGGTGCTACGGCGTGTTCGTAAGGGGCGATGTGCCCGAGGCCTTGGGCATTGACGAGAAGTCCATCAAGACCTCTGAAGACCTGCTTGACTTCATGAAGAAGGCAAGGGACTATGGCTTCAAGGACATCAACGGCAATGACTGTATCGTGGCTACCACCTACCACAATGGCTGGAGCTATAATGATTACGCTGCCAGCTTCGACGAGAAGAAGCTGACCTCTTATGCCCTGGACGAGAACGGCAAAGTGACCTATAACAAGCTGTCCGAGAACTGGGTGAACAAGAACCTTTTCATCTGGGAGCTGGTACATGAGAACATCCTGGACAAGGAGTGCTTCACCCAGACCGATGACCGCGGCAAAGAGAAGGTAGGCAACGGCACCGCCCTGTTCTCCTGCGCGCAGTACGGCATAACAGTGGATGCCACCAAGATGACCGGTCTCTACGATACCCATCCTGAGATGCGGTACATCCCTGTGGGACCCTTGAACTATCAGGACGGCTCTCCTCTGGTACAGACGGAGTCCGAAGGAAGAAGCGGCTCTCCTGCCATCATCTTCCCCACCACCTGCTCCAACATCGATGCCGCTCTGACCTGGCTGGACTACCTGAACAGCAAAGAGGGCACGAAGCTGGTCTGCTACGGCTTTGAGGGCGACACCTATGAGATGAACGACCAGGGACAGCCCAGGATGAACGCTGACCTGACCAAGAGATACGGCGAGAACCAGGAGGCCGTAAAGGAAGAGCTGCGCGAGAGAGGCATCATGTACATGGCCAGCAGGACCTATGTGGCCAAGAAGAACACCCTGTGGTTCGGCGAGCCTGGACCTTTCGAGGCGGACGCACTGGATCCCTACATTGTCGAGTACCGCAAGCTGAGGCCTGCGGAGATCCTGCCCGGCTATGCGATCGACGCCCTGGCCCCTGGCTTTGAGGGATATGAGGAGTTCTCGCAGTGGGCATTCGATGGCGAGAAGGAGAACGAGTACACCCAGCGCGCGTATTTTGCTGACACCGAAGAGGAAGCAAGGCAGATTCTCGAGGACTATCAGGAGTACCTGAGGACCAACGATGGCGGCAAGATGCAGGAGTTCCTGGACTACATGACCGAGGTCTCCACCAGCAGGGACGACATCGTGTACTAAAAAACGTTTATAAACGTTCATAGAAGAAATACTTAATATTGAGAGGGTGCAGCTTAATAGATATCTACGATTAAGATGCACCCTCTCATTCATGACAATGGAAGACTCGCGAAGAGGAGGGCTTTTGCAGGGCTCTGCAGGGGGTATTTCGCTTGCGGCCAGGGGGATGGCGGCAGGAGACGGGGATTGGGAAGCTGAAATCCATTTTATGGTAGATGGAGAATGGGGAAAACACGGGCATGAGATGGGGGAGGATAGGATGAGGGGAGAAGAAAAGGCTTCACCGATGAAGAGAATCATGAGGCTGGTCTGGAAGAACTGGTATCTCTACATACCCAGCGTCCTGGCCACCATGGCGTACCTGATACTGGACATGGTGATGGGGAAGCTCACCGGGGAGACGCTGGACGCCGCCACGGCGGTGGACGGGGCATTCTGGAACCGGCTGGCGTGGATGATCGCGGCCCCTTTCCTGGCGGCGCCTTTCCACACCATATCCATGCTGACAAAGTATAGGATGTCATCCAAGGTAGTCATGGAGCTGCGCGTCGCGGTGGGGAGGAAGGCCATGAGGCTATCCATCCCCGCGCTGGAGGAGCAGAGGAGCGGGGACATCATGGCGCATCTGGGGAGTGAGCTGGACACCATAAACGGGTTTGCGGGATATGGCCTTTCCAT
>CAOOJO010000237.1 GCA_948496895.1 uncultured Acetatifactor sp.
GGAACCCGGTGTTCCATGAAAGCTTCTCCCCCATGACGATCCGCAAGGACCATCACATGTTCCGGCTCTACTTAGAGCATCCCCAGGGCGTGTTTCTGCGAAGCGGGGAGGAGCTGGCGCTACGGCTCACGGTGGAGGCCACCGCGTTCTGCTGCCAGCAGTGGATGAACATCCGGATATACGCCCCCGACTTCCTGACAGTGCGTCCGGGCAGGGCCCTTAGCCTACCGCTGCACAACACCAGACAGTCGCCCTCCGTGGTGGAGCTGGCCCTCTCCGCCGGGGATCCTCTTTCCGGCGGGATTCCTGCCGGGGAGGTGGATGTGCTGATAGAGGTCTCCCTTTCCGGGCGGCACAGCTATGAGGTCATCAAGACGCGGCTGTATGTTCGATGATTCCTTTGTCTTCTAAAGCGCCATCATAGAACCCATGCCGGAATCCCCGGCACTGTCATACAGGAATCCAGCCATCAGGCCCTGTCCCGGAATCAGCTCCCAACGGACTGATTTCGCTTCAGGGCCTTTGGGTTGTTATAGGGCATGCAGGGCAATTTCCACTTATAACCATTCTCGGGGCTTGAACCAGCCTGCAATTGATGATATCCTTAAAACAGAGCCAGACGATACCGGCATCGGCAATAGGAGGTCACTATGCTTACATCAAAAGAAGTGGTGGATAAGAACAAAAAAGACTGGAACAGCTATTCGGAAAAATGGTCCGCTTTCAACCATTCGGAAAAAATCCTCCGCCCCATTTTAGACGATCCAGCAAAAGCGTTCCACAAGAAGACCTGGGAGCTGATCCAAAGCTATCTTCCCGACCTGAGGGGGAAGCGGGTCTGTGTGCCCTCCAGCGGCGACAACCTGGCCGTATTCGCCTTCGCCCTGTCCGGCGCGGCAGTCACCTCCTGCGACATCTCCGAAAATCAGTTGGCCCACGCCAGACAAGTGGCCGCCAAAGAAGGGCTTTGCGATGCTATCGAATTTGTCTGCACGGATACCATGAAGCTGGAAGGCATCCCTGACGGCGAATACGACCTGGTATACACCTCCAACGGCGTCCATGTATGGCTGGACGACCTGCCGTCCATGTACGCGAACATAAACCGTATCCTGAAAAAAGGTGGACTCAATATCATCTATGAGATCCACCCGTATCTGCGCCCCTTTGACGAGGACCTGAACATCCGGAAGCCCTATGACGCCACCGGCCCATTTGAAGACGAATTCAACATCAATTATCATTGGAGATTGCAGGACATCCTGAACGCAGTCATGCATTCCGGCATACGCCTGGAGCATTTTGAGGAAATGTTCGATGAAAAGGACTACGAACGGCCTTTCTGGCTAAAGACAGAGGATATCATAGGCGGCGCCCGTGTCAGTCGGGAAGAGGTGGACAGGATGTACGACTGGACCCGGAACCCGCGGATGGCATTGCCGCACTGGTTCTGCCTGGTAGGCAGAAAGATATGATGCGCGAATCCCCGCGAGTTCTTGAGGCTGGTGTAAAAGCGGCATGGACGGCACGGCGAAAGGATGGCGCCCTACACTCCCTTTCGCCGCCCGCTCCAGGTGTCGGCCGCCAGGCCGACACAATCAGCCACCCATGCCAGGGCGATACCCTAACCTGATTCGTCCTCTAGGTTCCTCGGGATAATCAGCCGCCCATGCCAGGAGCCATGTCCTAGGACATGACCTCCAGCACGCTCTCAAATCCCTTTTCCACCGCAATGTCCATGGCCGTCTCGCCGTCATTGTTGGGGCGGCTGTAGTCGGCACCTTTTTTGACCAGGTACCGCGCCATGTCCTCGTCATACTCCCGCAGGGCATGGTGCAGCGCGGTATCGCCCTCGTTGTCCGCCAGGTTCAGGTCGGCACCTGCCTTAAACAGCTCCTTTGCCATATCCTTGTCCTGGTTCAGCATCAGGGCGGTCCTGCCCCTGTTGTCCCTGTGGTTCACGTCCACTCCCCTGCTCAGGAAAATGGACAGAAGCTCCTTCTGGAACTGCCCCAGCAGCATCAGCGGCGTCCGCCCATCGTTCCTGGGGATGTCCAGGTGCCTGAGCTCCTTCAGCACATCGGCCCGCTGCTTCACCTCAAGCTGACGGCCCGCCCGCTTTTCCATAAGAGCGGAATGGGCAGGGGTCTCCCCCTCTACATCCTTTCTCGTGTCATCCGCCCCAGCGGCCATAAGCAGCCTCACCACATCCCCACGCCCGGCGGCGCAGGCCTCATGGAGGGGCGTCATCCCTGCCCGGGCGGGGGCGTCTTTCGGCAGGTTCAAATCCACGCCCTTTTCCGCCATGACCCGCAGCATCCCCAGATGCCCCTCTCGCGCGGCCAGATGGACGGCAGCCTCCCCCTGGTCGTCCAACTGCTCCATGGACTCCCTGGAAAAAAGCGCCGCTGCCTCTTCAAAGTACGCCTCGTTCCACTGGCCGAGCCCCAAACCCGCCAGGATACAGGCCGGAGTCCGCCCCCGGATCACCGCCCTGTCCATGTCCACGCCCAAATCCGCCAGCTTCCGGATGGTTCCCATCCCATAGCACGGACGGAGACATTCATCCCGCAGGCAGAGCCTTTGCCCATGGTAGTGGATGGGCGTGGTAAGGATGTCCGCTGTATCCCGGAAAACCTCCAGCAGGCTCGCCTCCTCGTCCGACACCAGGGCATTGTGGAGGATCCCCGTGACCTCCCCCAGGTCGTCATCGTCATCCAGATCCGCCTGGGAGACCAGCTTATCCGCCAGATACAGGGCGAGGCTCATGCCGTCCTTATCCTCCTCATGGACATCCGCGAAAGCATTGCTTATGACCTGGCTTAACGGAAACGTTTCCAGGCCATCCCCCTCCCCCGGAACGGCTCCATGATCCTTCAGGGCTATGTACATGGCCATGTCCCGGAAATAGGCCGCGTGCCCTATGGGCTTCCTGCCCTGGCCGTCGGCTATGTCCATCATCTCCGGGCACCGCTCCATCAAAAGCAGCGCCGCCGTCCTGTGCCTGTGCTTTAAAGCCATCATCAGGAGCGTATTGCCCTCTTCGTCCACATAATCGGTGGCGGCGCCCTTGTCCAGGAACACCTCTGCCAAAGGCCATGTATAGCTGGAGCAATATTCCCTGGAAAGCATGCGCACAAGGGGCGTCATTCCCTCCTGATCCTTTTGATTGACGTCGCAGGTCAGCAGACAGGCGATGTCCCTCCTTTGCCCCGCGCTGTGCTCCAGGCAGGAGGAACCCATCTCCAGCCCCTCGACTCTGGGGAAGACAAGGAAGTGATACGCATTCATGCCCCTCTCGTCACAGACGGCGGGGTCTGCCCCATGGGCAAGCAAGAGCCCCGCCATCTCCTCATTCCCGCAGGCGCAGGCCAGAAGAAAAGCAGTCAGCCTGTGGCCGCCCCCGTCCCGCCTGTCGATTTCTTCCCTGCCTACCTTTCCGCTTTGGAGCGCTTCCTCCACCGCGTCAAGGAAATTATGCCAGACCAGCAGATGGAACAGGGTCAGCCCCAGGGAGCCCACCGGCGCAAAAAGCTCCTCCGTCCCGCATTCCGCCACGCAGGCTCCCACATCCCTCAGGGTCTCCTCAGAAAAAATGTCGTATCTGTAGATAGCCTCCTCGTGATTCCCCTCCCACCAGGGGTTGAACTTGGCCTGGCTGTACTGCTGGCTGGACTCCACCAGCATATCCGTAAGCTCCTTCCGATTCATGACAAACCTCTCCTTTCCGGGCAAAGCCTGACAGTCCGATTGCGGACTATCGGTGCCGCCTGTGTCTATCCATATTTTAGCACCCTTTGGGAGGCTGTACAATAGCGGGCACGAAAGAAGCGGGATTTGACAATCTTTTTCCGGAGTGGTAGGATAAGGAATAGAAAAAGGAGAATCGCCATGCAATTAGACAATATGCTGCTACAGGCCTGCAAGAACAATCAAAAAGGCGTGGTCCAGACCTTCCTCAAACGGGGCGGCGTGGACGTGAACAAACGAGACGAATCCGGCAATACCCCCCTGATCTATACCTGCATGAAAAGCGCCAGGGACTTGGTAAAGCTTCTGCTGGACAATGGGGCGGATGTGAACCTGGGCAACCAGAAGAACCGCATGCCCCTTCACTTTGCCGCCCAGGCCGGCAATTTCCAGATCATCTCGCTGCTGTGCCAGGCAGGGGCCGATGTGAACTGCACGGACAACGATGGCGTCACCCCCCTGATGGTGCTGGCCCAGAGCGGCAAGACCGATGCCGCCCTGCAGCTGCTCCAGAATCCGGAGGTGGACATCACCATCAAGGACAACAGCGGCCGCATGGCCATCGACTACGCCACCGCCGCCGGACTCAGGGACCTGGTGAAAGCCCTTACCCAGGCGGAAGAGCCCCATACCGATACCTATGGCAACACCACCCTCCACCACGCATGCTGGAACGAGCAGAGCGAGGTGGTGCGGATTCTGCTGGAAAAAGACCCGGCCAGCGCAAACAGTTTGAACGATGAGGGAGAATCCCCCCTGATTCTGGCAACGCGCAGATCCAATCTGATGATCGCGGAACTCCTGCTGGCCGCAGGAGCCAGGCCCGACTGCGCGGACGCAGAGGGCGTGGAGCCCTTACATATCGCCGCCGAGAAGGGTGACTTATTTCTGGGGAAGGCTCTGCTTGCCGCAGGCGCGAGCATCAACCGGAAGACCTCGGACGGGCTGACTCCCCTGATCCTGGCCGCCAGAAACAGCAGAAACGATTTCACCGCCATGCTCCTGGAAGCGGGTGCCGATGTGAACAGCGTGGACAATGACGGGCACAGTGCCCTGTACTATGCCTCCGAGGCGGGGTATACCGAAATCGTGGAACAGCTGCTGATGGCCGGAGCGGATTCCTGACAGAGCTTCCTGGGGCAGGAATATATCTCAGGTTTTACACCAAAGATAACGGGAAGCCAGCAAAATCAAATGTTTACGGTTAGAGGGAAGTAATTTCAGATTAGGCGGTATAGCCCCGATTACAAGGGCTGTACCGTCTTTTCTTGCGCTCAACGAGCGCATTTTCCTTATGCGCCTTGCCGTTTCGGTTGCGTGGCAGAAAGGAAATTGATTTCTCCAACAAAGTTGAAAACAATATCTACTTTCTGTACCCGCTTCCCGTCCACTTTTTCCG
>CAOOJO010000238.1 GCA_948496895.1 uncultured Acetatifactor sp.
AGCCCGGTGATTCCCAGGCCGATGCCGCCGAATACCTGGTACAGCACGTTGGAGACGCTGCCCACCTTCTTGACCTTGATGGCAGGGAGGGATTTGCGGAAGGGGGCGGGAGCGTTGGCCTGATTCTGCATATGCTGCTGGCGCTTCTGCCAGCTCTGCATCAGCCGTTCCTGCCGCTGGCGCTCCCTTTCCATGGCCCGCTGCTGCCACAGGGGGATATTGGGAGGGAGATCCGTCTGCTTCTGCTCCTGGGCCTCCTGGGAGCCGGCACCGGGAGACCACTGATTTGCAGCATTGCCCGGGGAGACATGCTTCCCCGCCGCATTGATGGCATCCGCCACGGTCTGGGACACCAGGTCGTTGAGATTCTTGAAATCCCCGCTCTGCAGGGCCTCGGACAGGGCGCTCTTTATCTGCTCCCCTGTGCCGTTCCAATTTCGACTATCGCTCATATGATGAACCTTCTTTGCTATCGTTTCTTCCACAGGAAACTCCCGTAGGTAATTGGTGCAAATCTGGAAGAATGCCCGCATTTTGGGCATTCTTCCGTGTGAGAACTTCTTCTCACACTATTATGGCACAACTAGGCTTGTTCCGCAACAATTTTATCCTTAATTCTCTATGAAGAGATCGTCCCTGGTGATGTTGTTGAGCCATTTGCCGCTGCGGTAATGCCGGATGACCCAGGGCCATTTCACGAACTCGTCGGTGCACAGCAGGAAATACACCCAGAGCACCGGGAGCTTTAAGGCGAAGGCGGCCAAAAACCCCAGGGGGACCGCATAGCACCACATGTCGATGGTATCGCAGATGAAGCCGAAGCGGCTGTCGCCCCCCGCCCGGAAGACCCCGGCGATCAGGGTGGTGTTCACGGCGGCGCCCATGACATAGTAAGTGTTGATCAGCAGCATGTACTTCAGATAGTGCATGGCGTTCTCCGTCAGGGTGGCATATTTCAGCACAAAGGGCGTGGCCCCCAGCACGATCAGGCCGCCGATGGCCCCGGTGAGGACTGTGAGCTTCATGAGCTTGCTGGCATCCGTCCTGGCCTCCTCCAGCTTGTTCTCCCCGATCACGTTCCCCAGCAGGATTCCCCCGGCGCTGGCCATGCCGAAGCACAGGATGGTGCCGAAGTTGCGCACCACCACCACGAAGGAATTGGCGGCCACCGCGTCCGTGCCCATATGCCCCATGATGACCGAGTACATGGAGAAGGCCACGCTCCAGCTGATGTCGTTGCCCAAAGCCGGCAGGGAGAGCCTGACGAAGTCGGAGAACAGGAGCTTGTTCCTGGCGAAGAGATACCGGAAGTCCAGCTTGATGTCCTTGCTTGCCGCCGACACCGCGAAGCAGGCCGCCAGCTCAATCAGGCGGGAGGCGGAGGTGGCGATGGCCACGCCCATGGCCCCCAGCTTCGGCGCGCCGAAGAGGCCGAAGATGAACACGGCGTTCAGGACGATGTTCAGGGAGAAGGCCAGCACGTTCATGGCCGTGCTGACGGTGACCCTGCCGATGCTGCGCAGCACCGCCAGGTAGACCTCGATGATGCCCCAGCACAGGTAGCTGACGCTCATGAAGCGCAGATAGGAGGCCCCGATGGCGATCAGCTCGCCGTCATTGGTGAAAAGGCGCATCATGCCCTCCGGGAAAAAGAACGCCGCACCGGCGAAGAGCATGGCGAAGCCCAGGGAGAAGCGCAATGCGATGCCCTCCACCACCTGGATGGCCTTCATGTCCCCCTTTCCATAATACTGGGCGCAGAGCATGGTGGCCCCGGTGCCCAGGCCGTAGAAGACCATGAACAGCACATTGGCGTACTGGGAGGCCAGGGACACGGCGGAGATGGAGGACTGGCCTACGTAATTGAGCATGACCACGTCGGCGGAGCTGACGGCGGCGCTTAAAAGGTTCTGGATGACGATGGGCAGCACCAGCTTGAAAATCTGGCGGTAGAACACATCGTTCTTAAGTCGGTTCTTCTTTTGCATGACGATTCTCCATTCGTGCTTAATCAAATATGACTTATCTTATCACGATTGCAGGGGTAAATCAATGTGAAAACGAGATTCTATGGCCGATTCCATGCCGAAAGCCACGAAAGCTATGAGGTGGAGCGGCAAACGGACAGCCGCCGGGAATCTGCCGCTCCCGGTGAATACATAGGGAGGCGCGGATCCGGGCATACTGGCTGGTATGACGAGAAAAAAGGCGACTCACGAATTTGACTATTATGTGCTGCTGTTCTTTGGGCTGGCCTTCATCGGCTGGCTCTGGGAGGTAGGGCTGTACCTTGCCACGGAGCATGCCTTCATCAACAGAGGGGTGTACCGGGGGCCCTACCTTCCGATATACGGGGCAGGGGGGCTGGCGCTGTGCCTTCTGCTGCGGCCCCTGCGGAGGAAGCCGGTGCGGGTGTTCCTCCTGTCCATGCTGGTCTGCTCCGGGCTGGAGTATTTCACCAGCTGGTTCCTGGAGCGGCTCTGGGGCATCCGCTGGTGGGATTACAGCGGGCATGCGTGGAATCTGAACGGGCGGATCTGCCTGCTGGGGGCGGTGGTCTTCGGCCTGGGCGGCACAGGGCTGGTCTGCCTGCTGCTGCCGCTGTATGAAAGGCTGTATCAGGGAATTGCGAAAAGATGGCGGATTGTGCTGTGCCTGCTTCTGCTTGCGGTGTTCATCGCGGATGCCACCTACTGCGCCGTGAGGCCCAATACGGGGCGGGGGATTTCCTGGAGCTGAGGGGTGCAGGCCCGCGGTAATCCCCTGCCTTTCCGGAACGCTATTCGGAAAGCGGTTGAAACATTATTTGGGGGCTATGGGGTCGGCCTGCTATGATTCCGTGGGGCAGGGAGCCACCTCTATGCCGCGGCAGCTGATGTGGCCTCCGTTCCTGACGGAGAGGCCGATGCCGCCGTTTCGGTAGGGATGGTCGCTGTCTGTGACCTCCAGCATTTTCCGGTCGTTTAATGTCACGGTGAAATGGTTTCCTTTTGCCGTGACGCAGATGCAATAGTCAGAACCCAGCTCCCAGGGGAAGTCGGTCTCTGCCAGTGGGACATAGCCGTTCTCATTTTTATAGAACCCGAGCTTGCCCGGAGCGTAGAAACCGGCAGCATAGGAGCGGATGGCTCCTTTGACGCGGACGTTCACCATATGGGAGCCCGGGCACTCCGGGCGGATATGGAAGGTGACGGCGTAGTCATCCCAGTCGTAGCCGCCGGTGTATACCTCGCCGAAATCCGCACAGCTTAAGTGCAGCCTGCCGTCGGCAAGCCAGGTCAGGCCTTTCAGCCTGGTGAACTGGCGGATTTCCTTTTGGCTGAAGCTCCAGACCTCCATGGCGGATTTTGCCAGGTCTATCGTATAGTCCGCCGCGCCTTCCTGGCAGAAATCGTCCAATAATATGCGGAGGGCCATATTCTCCTGCCCGGCTTTTCCTTTCAGGACAAAGCCCGCCTCGTCCAGCAGGCCGTTTTCCAGGAAAGGGATGGTCAGGGAGACCTGCTTCCACTGGGTTTTGCTCAAAGGCACCGCTTCCCCGTCGGTGACGATTTCGCCGGTGGCGGCGTTACGCACATAGGCCAGGGCGGAGCAGTCCCCGCTCCCTGGGGCAAGCTTCAGAAATCCATAGATTCGCTGGCCTGGGTAGAGCGTGGGGGAGAAGCTTGGCTGGTATCTGTTGTCATCGAAATCTTCGGGGACGTAGTAGGTCTTTTTGTAAAGCATATGCCCAATGCCGCCCGCCTGGGGGATAGTGGCAAGCAGGGCGCGGGTGCCTGTATGGGCATCCGTATCGGTATTGCGCAGGTCGGCGGCGGGCGGTTCCTGGTTCTGGCAGCGCAGGTCGCCAGCAGGTGCCTGGCTCTGACAGTCGCCACATGTGGAAATGCCAGAGGGAGCCGGATTCTGACAGTCGCCGCATGTGGAAATGTCAGAGAGAACCGAATTCTGACAGTCGTCACATGTGGAAATGTCAGAGGGAGCCGGATTCTGACAGTCGCCGCATGTGGAAATGCCAGAGGGAGCCGGATTCTGGCTGTTGCCGCACAGGGAACCGAGAGCTGCGGCCTGCTCCGGGCTTATGGCCCTGATCCGCAGCCCGAAAGTGGAACCGGGATACTCGAAATGGCATCCGGCCTGCTTTCTGCCCAGGATTTCCCGCCAGGGCTTGGGCAGCTCCCACCCGGCCACCGCGGCGGCCAGCCTGGCGATATAATCGGCGCCCTGGGGGATGTCAGAAATGTTCAGGGAGCCGATGACGCTGGAGCAGATCAGGATATCGTTGATGGGGCGGCGCAGAGCCTGGGGGATGCCCTCCAACCCGCAGCGAACGCCCATGATGGTGGCCACGTTGCCCACATTGCAGTCCGTGTCCCAGCCGCACATGTTGCAGATGTCCAGCGTCCTTGCGAAATCCCCCTCCCCGTAGAGCAGGGAGACGATCATCACGCCGATGTTGGGGATGATGTGGCAGGCCCCCGGGTATCTGTCGTAGCCGAAATTGTCCCTGACGTAACCGTAGCCTTTCCGCCAGTCCGCCGGATTTGCCTCATGGAAGGCCATGACGCTGCGGACTACTTTCGCGTATTCGCTGTCCGCGGGAATGTAGGACAGGCCTTTTTCTATGATTTTCCGAATATCGGTTTCTATAAAAGCGTAACTGATGCAGCTGGCCACGAAGATGCCCCCGTAGACGCCGTTGCCCCCGTGGGTGACGCTGGCAGCCTTTTCGGCATATCTGGCGGCAAGGTCGGGATTGCCCGGGGCCACCAGGCCCCAGGTATCGATGAAGATCTGCCCGCCGATCTGCTCGGCCACGGTGCTGCCGTTCTTTTCGATGCTGCCGGACAGGGGCGCCTCCACGCCGGCCCGGAGGTTGAGATAGGCAGTGTGCTCCGTGGAGACGCCATAGCCGCCCCACCAGAAGAAGCCGGATTCGTAGCTGGCGTAGTTCAGCAGGGCGTTGCCCACGTCCTGGGCGGAAATATCGTAGCCCTCCTCGCTGTCCCCCAGGGCCCGCAGGAAGAACAGGGGGCCGTTGGTGTCGTCGTCCGCCGCGAACTGTCTGTACTCCTTCGGGTATCCTGTCAGCTCTCCCAGCTCGGCCTGGATTCTTTCATAGGTCCAGCCCTCTATG
>CAOOJO010000239.1 GCA_948496895.1 uncultured Acetatifactor sp.
ACAGGCAGCCCCCACAGCGAGGAGAACCCCCACTACATGAGGCTGGAGACCGCCCAGGCCGGGGCGGGCGTCCGAAATAAAGCCTATGACGGCATTTACCTGAAAAAAGGAATGGACTACAAAGCTGTATTCTGGGCTCGGTGCGTAAAGTTCCAGGGAACCTTCGACCTCTTCGTGGAAAAGGACGGAGTGCGCTGCGCCCAGGGAAAGATATCCGCAGAGTCGGGCCGAGAGGAGACCTACAACCGTTTCCGGAAATATGAGCTTTCGCTTCGGGCAGAGGCGGACGTGGAGCGGGGGGATTTCGTGCTGTGCCTGTCAGAGGCCGGCATCGTGGAGCTGGATTTCGTGTCCCTGATGCCCTGTGACGCCGTGGCGGGAATCTTCCGCAGGGACCTGTTCCAAATGCTTCAAAATCTCCACCCGGGCTTCCTGCGCTTCCCCGGCGGCTGCATCGTGGAGGGCAATACCCTGGCCAACCGCTATCGCTACAAGGACAGCTTGAAGCCTGTGTGGGCCAGGCGGAACAACTGGAACCGCTGGGCCGTCCATGAGACCAGGAAAGAAAACGACTACGAGGGCGCTTACAGCCATTACAACCAGACCCTGGGGCTGGGATATTACGAATATTTCCTGCTCTGTGAGCTGATCGGGGCGAAGCCGCTGCCGGTGATGAACGTGGGCTTCGCGTGCCAATATCAGTCCAAGGAAATGGTGGGGCGGGATACGGCGGCCTTTCAGGAATTCGTGCAGGACGCGCTGGATCTGATTGAATTCGCCAACGGGGACGCGGATACGCCCTGGGGCGCCGTCCGGGTGGAAATGGGGCACAGGGAGCCCTTCGGCCTGACCATGCTGGGCATCGGCAACGAGCAGTGGCAGACGGAAAAAGCGGATTTCTTTGAACGCTACGAGATCTTCGAGAAAGCCATTCACGAGAAAGCGCCGGAAATCAAGCTCATCGGCTCCGCCGGGCCGGACGTGACGTCAGACCGGTATACGAAAGCCTGGGCGTTCTACCACGCCCATGAGGAGCAGGCTGATTTCGTCTACGCCGTGGACGAGCATTATTATGTGAAGCCCAAATGGCTGTACGAGCACGTGGACTTTTACGATGATTATGACAGAAAGGTGAAGGTGTTCTCCGGAGAGTACGCGGCCCATCCCAGGAACGGGTTCAACATGCCCCAGGCCAACACCCTGGACGGCGCTCTGGCGGAGGCGGCGTTCCTGACAGGTGTGGAGCGCAATGCGGACGTGGTGGTGCTGGCTTCCTACGCGCCCCTCTTTGCCAGGATGGGCTACACTCAGTGGTCGCCGGACATGATCTGGTTCGATGGAGCCTCCTGCTACGGCACCCCCAGCTACTATGTGCAGAAAATGTACGCCTGCAACATGGGGGATGCGGTGCTGGATACCCGGTGCGGGGAGGAGACGGCCGACGCGGATGGCCTGTATCATACCGCCAGCCTCTGTGAGGGAAGCGGCGAGATCATCCTGAAGGTGGTCAATGCCGGGCAAACGGAGCGGAATCTGACGCTCGCCCTGCCCGAGGGCTGGAGGGAGAGCCCCCGGATTCAGGCCGAAATCCTCACCGGCCCGGAGCGGGATGCCTATAATACATTAGAGAATCCGGAAAGGATTGCCCCTTACGGGAAGACCTTCCAGCTAGGGGAGAGCCTCCTGTTGCCGCCGCTCTCCTTCACAGTGCTGCGGATCGGAAAGTAAATTCTGTGTAGCAGACATTCTCCACCAAAAACATTTATTTCGGATTTCTTTCAGATTTGTTTAGAATTATAGGGACATGTATTTAAGAAACGGAAGCTATACTATACTAAACAAAGAACAGATGAGATGGCCGAAGCTCCTGATAGCAGGGGACGGCAGAAGAAAAACCGAAATAATGGGGAGGATGTATGGAAACAGTATACAGACAACAGACAATCGACAGACAGATAGAAAAGAACAAAAAGCTCATGACCATAGGCCTGGCTGCGCTGTGCGGTGCCTTTGTGGTAATCCTGGCGAAAGCCTGGCTGGACGGCCGGTTCGACTCCGTGGAGACCTTCCAGAAGTACGTGGCGGGATTCGGCCTGGCCGCGCCGCTCTTCCTGGTGGCGGTGCAGGCAGCCCAGGTGATACTGCCGGTGCTGCCCGGGCTCTTCGGCTGTGTGGTGGGAACTATGATGTTCGGTGCCGCCGGGGGCTTTTGGTGCAATTACATCGGCATTTCCGCAGGCTCCATCATCGCCTTCTGGCTGGCCAGGAAGTACGGCAGCGGTCTGGTGAGCCGGATGTTCCCCGGGGAGAAGTACGAGAAATGGGCCACATGGGCCGCCGGGAGCAGGTTCTATACCGTGGTGCTGTTCCTGGGGATGGTATTGCCTTTGTTCCCGGACGACTATTTCTGCTACTTTACCGGACTGACGAAGATGAGCACGCGGAAATTCGTGGCGATCATCCTGCTGGGAAAGCCCTGGTGCATCCTGGCTTACTGTATCATGACGGCGGCGATGGCGTAGGCCTGGTGGAACTCCACTTCCCGATACAGGCCAGCGGGCTACCGATGATGCCACAAACTTCCCATATATGACACAGGCATGTAACTGCTGAGCATATTTTGCAGGATGCATGCCTTTTTTGGTTGCCATCCTAAAATATATCAAAAAGAAAACACAAAAAAATCTCCATTGCCCTTTGGCTGCGAAGCTGTTTGAACTGAGCTGAGCGCGGAAAAGCGGGTGACACACTTATTTAATTCAGCAGGAACTAAAATAAAATTTATGAAATTTCAGGTAGAAAAAAACAGAGCAATAGGTTATTATGGATAGGAAAATAAAAGCGCCGCTTCATCCGTATGGAACCGGCGGCAGACTTTGCCAGGGAGGAACGACAGAAGGAAAATGACATTGAGACCAATTCGTATTATTATCGTAGGCATGGGCGTCAGGTCCATGATTTATGCCCGTGAGGCATTGGAGCACCCGGATCAGTTCCAGATAGTGGGTGTGGCGGACATCAATCCGGAACGGGTGCAGACGGCCCGGGAGACCTTCAGCATACCCCGGGAGAACTGCTTTTCCTCTGTGGAGGAGCTGGTGTCGGTGCCCAAGTTCGCGGACGGCGTCATCAACGGAACCATGGATCAGCAGCATGTGCCCACGTCCCTGCCTTTGCTGCGGCACGGGTACGACATCCTGCTGGAGAAGCCCTTTGCGGTGAACATGCAGGAGGCGGAGCTGCTGTTGAATTGTGAGCATGTGACCCACCGTCACATCATGGTCTGCCATGTGCTGCGCTACGCCCCCTTTTATCGGAAAATCAAGGAAATCCTCACGGCGGGGGACATAGGCAGGGTGGTGGACATCCGCATGGCAGAGCAGGTGAGCTATTTCCACGAGTCCGTGTCCTATGTGAGGGGCAAGTACGCATCCCCCGAGATATGCGGTTCGGGCATGCTTCTGTCCAAATCCTGCCATGACATCGACATCATGACATGGCTCATGCGGGGGAACGACCCTGCCAGCGTGTCCAGCGTGGGGAACGTGTTCCAGTTCAAGCCCGAGATGGCCCCCGATGGCGCGGGAAACCATTGCCTGGTGGACTGCCCCGTAGAGCGGACATGCCCTTACTCGGCCAGGCGCCTGTATATCGAGCATCCTCAGCGCTGGACAGGCAATATCTGGCATGACATCGGATACGAGAAGATATCCGAGGAGGAAAAGGAGGCGCTCCTTGGCAATCCGGAGAATCCCTTCAGCCGATGCGCCTACCGCTGCAATCTGCAGATTGTGGACCACCAGTCCATGATGGTGCGCTTCGCGGACGGCGCCACGGGGACATTCTCCATGAACGGAGGCGCCAGTGCGTCCGGCCGACATATCCACATCACGGGCACCCGGGGAGAAATCCTGGGACTGTTCGAGGAAGAACGGTTTACCGTACACCGCATCGCGCCGGATGCCCCCGGAGGCAGGATTACCGAGGTGGTGGACGTGTCCCATGACCAACACGGGAACGCCCACGGAGGCGGAGACCAGGCCATCATCCATGATTTCGTCACGCTGCTTCGAGGGGAGGAGCCCTCTCCCTGCTGCACTACCTTGGATGACTCCATGACCGGCCACAGGCTGGTGTTCCTGGCGGAGGAGTCCAGGCGGAAGAATGGGGCCATGGTTTTGGTCTGAGGCTGGCGGGGCGGCTGCTGAGAGGCCAGATGGAAAAGCGATGTAAAAAATTTACAAAAAGGGGGGAATCTGACGCATCAGATTCCCTTTTTCACGTAGGAGCCGGAGCCCGGCCCTCCCATCTTTCAGAATTTTCTTTCGTACAATCCGTTAACTATAGTGATTGCCCTGGACCCTGTTGCACAGTCGGCCACAATCCCTTACACTATTTATAGCACGTGACACAGGGTGGCTAAAACGCAGACTGGCTGCAGAGAGGAAACCGGGAAGGCAATCCGGCGGCAAATGAAGAAGACATATTTGAATATACTGCGGGGCATATTATGCGGCAGGGGAAAGAAGGTATTTCCCAATCAGGTGGTGTTCTATAACTGCATCTTCGGCATTACGAATCCTACCATAGTATCTTCGGAATATATAGAAAAGGTGTTCCGGAAATGCCTGAGCGGAGGGCAGCTTCCAGATCAGGAGGGGCAGACGCTGGCCAGGCAGTTCAGTTATCTGCTGCAGAGCGCGCTGGACTCCAATTCCGCCAATGTGGGCAAGCATATCAACAATGATGCCCATATGCCCATACCCAGGCATCACAAGGTGCATTATTCCGATGAGGGCAGCAGGACGGAAATCGTCTGGAGGATTCAGGCAGGCATAGGATTTCTGGATAAAATCGGCAGAAGCGGCGATGAGTCCATGGATGAGGCGGATTACGATGCCCTGTTGAGCGCCCTGAAAAGCGGGCTGCCCGGCTCCTCTTATATCCTGGAGCATACGGCCACCCTGGACGCGGGGGTGCTGTCCAACATCATATACGAAGTGGTGACATATCATCTGGCCAGGCTGGATGAACCGGGCTATGACGCGGCAGAGAGCAGGCTGCAGGTGGATCTGGAAGCCCAGAGACAGGAATATGAGAGGAAGGCGGAATGCTTCGGCAGCCTGAACATAGACC
>CAOOJO010000240.1 GCA_948496895.1 uncultured Acetatifactor sp.
GAAGACTTCCTCTCCATGATTCCTCTCCCGCTCTCCAGCGGCTTCCTCAGTTCCTGTCCAGACGCGCTTTTGCTGCTTTTCATCCCGCTGCATTTCATCCTGACGCCCCACTTCGGACAGTTCCTCCGTTTCAAAGACAGGATTGTATTCATACTCCAGCAGATCCCCCAACGCCGTCCCTAAATTATGGGTGTGGATCCATGCCCCGGGGCGAATCTGCTCTTTTGCAATGCCGATACAGTATCCGTATTTAATGACCTGCCCTCCCGCGGGGATGTCACAGACTGCCATCTTGTGTCCCGCAGGGATTTCCTCCAGCGCCACAATCTCCCGGTCCTGGAGCAGCCGGTTGCCTGCCGGAAGCTCCTCTCCCCTACCGGGCAATGCGATTTTCTCTCCCACGGCAATGTCCCGCAGGGCCACCACCACATTGTCCTTCTCGTTTATCCTTATGAAATCCTGCATAGCGCTGCCCTCATTCCATTCTCTCTGATATCCTCCAGATACCCTGTCACCGCGTCTGTCAGTCCGTCTATTCGATTCAGATCCTGACCAAAGAAAGCTTCCTTTGCCAAAAACGCTTCCACGAAGCCCCTGCTGTCCCTCTGGCAGTAATCCCGAAAGAACTCCAGCACCTCTGCATCGTCCAGGACAGCGTACTCCTGCCCGTCCCGGTGTCCGATGAGGGCCTTGTCCCGAATCTCCGTACCATGGTAGAAAGCCATCAGCGCCGCCAGAGAGAAGGTCAGACGCGCCGGAAGCCTGCCAAACTTCTCCCTATATCCCAACAGGCTGGGCAGGCATCTCGTCCGCCATTTTGACACAGAGTTCAGGGAGATGGAAAGCAGCGCGTGCTTTACATAAGGGTTTTGGAATCGGCTGATGACTGCCCGGGCGAAGTCCATCAGCTCCTCCCTGGGGAGGGTCAGAGTGGGAATCACCTCGTCAAAAATCGTCCTCTCCATGAAGCTCCTGATGTCGCTGTCGTCCATGGACATCTTTACGGTATCATTGCCGCACAGATAAGAGGCCAGCACGAAGGAGGTATGCGCTCCGTTCAAAATACGCACCTTCCTCTGCTTATAGGGCTTCTGGTTTTCTGTGAAGATTACAGGTAGCCCGGCTTCGGGCAGGGGAAGCTCTCCACTGATGTCTTCGGGGCTTTCGATGACCCAGAGGGCAAAGGGTTCCCCTGTGACCATAATGCGGTCCTCGTACCCCAGCGCTTCCCATTCTTCCTCTTCCGTGTCCTTTGGGTAGCCCGTGACAATGCGGTCTACCAAAGTGGAAGTGAAGACGCACGCCTCCTCCACCCATTCCCGGAAGGCATCGCCCAGGTTCCAGAGCTCCGCGAACTGCATGACACAGTTCTTCAGCACAATGCCATTGTCGTCTATCAGCTCCACAGGCAGCATCACAAGGCCCTTGTCCCGGCTGCCCTGGAAAGTCTCGAATCTGTGGTACAGGAACTTTGTCAGCTTCCCGGGGAAGGTCCCTGGGGGATTCAGCTCGAACCTGTCCTCCCCATCATATACGATGCCCGCCTCGGTGGTATTGGAAACCACGAACCGCAGCGTGTCAAGCTCGGCCAGATTCATGTATTTGTCATATTCCCCATATGCTTCCACGGCATCGGCGATGCTGGTTATCTGTCTATTCAACACCTTGGCCTGGCCATCCACAATTCCACGCAGGGACACCGTATACTGGCAGTCCTGCCTGTGGAACTTCTCCAGATTTCCGGATGCGGTGGGCTTGATCATCACAATGTCCCCATCGAACTTTCCCTGTTCATTCGCGATATCAATCATGTAGTCAACGAATCCCCGGAGGAAGTTTCCCTCCCCGAACTGCGCTATTTTGACTGGCCTTACCTTTTTCGCTGTCATTGTTTTTCCCAAAATCTCCATCTCTTCCCCCTGTCTTGCTCCTGTACTCTCTTGGTCCACGATGATGTAAGCGCTTACATTTCTCTTATCATACTTCCATTATTTTCTTTTGTCAATAAGGAACTGGCAGAAAAATGACCCTTGCGGAATACGGCATATCTGCCGCATAGCGTGAGGGTCGATATGGCTTTCATTTTTCATGATTCTTTCTTTCAGATTCCCGCGTTAAACGTCCCAATGAAATTCAACGCCGCCCCGGACGCGATGGCTGTCTTTTTGTAGACGCATGTCCTGAGATAGTCGCCATTGTCTCCAAAGGAATTCAGGGCCGCCACCCTCTCCCGCAAATCCTCCATATAGGTATCCAGGTATCCCCCCACGTATCCGCCCAGTATGATGTCGCAGTCCAGCAGCGCATGGACGGTATTCACCGTAAGGGCCAGGTATCCCAGGTATTTGTCCCAGGCTCTGCCGTATTCCCGGTTCCCGCTCTCCAGGCCCGCAAAGAAATCCTGCAGGCTCCCCTCAGCCAGGTTTGAGAGGTTCTCCGCCGTGAGATAGTTCTCCACGCAGCCCTTCTGGCCGCAGTAGCATTTCTGGCCGTCGGGAATCAGGGTCATATGCCCCACCTCCCCGGCCTTCTGGGTGGCTCCCTGGTATACGATGTCATCCAGGACGAAGCAGCCGCCGATGTTGTTGCTCAGCATCAGGTAGAAGGCGTTCCGCCTGTCCGGGTCCTTCCAGATTTCCGTGTAAGCCGCCGCATTGGCATCATTGAACAGCTCTACCCGGTAGGGGATGTGGGCGGATATCTGCTGGTAGACATTGCTCTCCAAATCGATGATTTTGCTGAAGAGGATTGTCCTGCGGTCGATGTCCACCAATGCGGGCAGGCCCACCCCCACGCCCAGTATCTGCTGCCTGGAGAGGCCGGCTTCCTCCACCAGCTCCTGGAACAGGCTGCCCAGGTTCCGGTAATAGTCCTCGCTGCTGAAGAAGGGGATTCGGACGCGGCGGGAGGCACTGATGTTCCCCAGCAGGTCAAGGGCGGCCATGGAGATGTGGTTGCTGGTGATTTCTATGCCGATGGCTGTCCTGGCATCGTTCACCAGGGAATAGGCCACGGCGTTGCGCCCACCCGTGTTGCCCCTGGAGCCGGACTGGGCTATCAGGCCGGCTTCCAGCAAATCGTCGATGTTCTTCGCCACGGTGGGGATGCATAGCTGTAAATCTGCAGCCAGCTCCTGTTTGGTCAGCGCGTCTCCGGACAGGAATTTCTGATAGATATTGGTCTTGTTGATTTTCTTGATTTCCACGTTCAGGGGTCTCTTATTAGACATACACAATCCGCCTTTGTCTGAGATTTCAGGGATACCGCGAGCAAAAACCTTTCTCAGTATAACATCACACTGCGGATAAATCAATCAGAGCGCTGGAAAAATCACGGAGACCTCCAAAAGCTTTCTATTCCTTCACCGCCCCAATCAGCACGCCCTTCGCGAAATACTTCTGGATAAAGGGATAGACACACAATATGGGCACTGTCCCTACCAAAACCGTGGCATACCGTATGGTAAGGGCGATGGGTTCCGCATCCCCCGGGGGCATCAGCAGCATCTCCCGCAGAATCACCTGCAGGGGGAACTTTGTCCTGTCCCGCAGAATGACGGAAGCCCAGAACCATCCGTTCCACTTCTCCACGCCGTAGTATAGCACCATTACCGCCATGGTGGCCTTGGACAGGGGCAGCACCACTTTGACCAGGATAGTCAACTGGCTGGCCCCGTCAATCTCCGCAGCCTCAATCAGGCTGTCCGGAAGCCCCTCAAAAGCGGTCCGTAGGATTATCATATTGTAGGTGCTGACGGAAAACGGTATAATCAGCCCCCACAGCGTCCCTGTCATATGGAGCTGTTTCATATTCAGATAAGACGGAATCAGGCCTCCGCTGAAAAACATGGTGAACATGATCATCAGCATAATGGGCTTCTTCCACATCACATTTTTTCTGGACAGCACATAAGCGCCCAGGGAGGTCATCACCAGATTCACTGCTACCCCCACAATCAGGATAAAGAGCGTATTGCCATACCCTGTCAGGATATTGGGGTTCTGGAATACCCTTCTGTAAGCCTCCAGGCTGAAGCCCTGAGGCCAAAGCAGCGGGCCGGAGTACAGCAATAGTATCTTATGCTCGCTGAAAGACCCCATGACCACATACCACATGGGATACAGGCAGATGAGGCCCAGCGCTGCCAGAAGCGCTACATTGCATGCCTGGAATATTTTTTCGCCCAGAGAGGTCTTTATTTTCACATTTGCATTCATCTTCATATCATCCCCTTTCCATATAGCCCATTTTCGTGCGGCTGGAATCCCGCTTTCTCACCACAGGCTGTTCTCCGTCATCTTCCTGCTGATGGTATTAGCCGCTACCAGCAGGATACAGTTCACCAGGGAATTCATGAGGCCGATGGCAGTGGAATAGCTCCAGTTCTGCTCCAGCAGGCCGGAGCGATACACATAGGAGGAAATGATGTCCGATGTCTCATAGGTAGCCTCATTGTATAACAGAATCGTCTTCTCATATCCTACGCTCATCAGGCTGCCGATCCGCAGAATCAGCATGATGATGATAGTGGGCATGATGCCCGGCAAAGTGATGGAAATCGCCTGGCGCAGCTTCCCGGCCCCATCGATGGCCGCGGCCTCGTAAAGCTGGGCATCTATCCCGGCCAGGGCCGCCAGATAGATGATGGAACCCCAGCCTATCTCCTTCCAGATGTCCGAAAGGATGTAAATGGTGCGGTAATAGGCAGGATTCTGCAGCAGCGGCTCCCTTGCCCTTCCAAAGGCTGCCGCGATGTCGTTGATCAGCCCATCCGTCACGCAGAAGTCCCTGACCAGACCTATCACCACCACCAGCGAGATGAAATGGGGCAGGTAGGTGGCTGTCTGCACCATGCTCTTGAACCTCTTCGCCTTCACCTCGTTCAGCAGAAGCGCCAGCAGGATAGGTGCCGGGAAGCCGAACAGCAGGCTGTAGAAGCTGATGAGGAGCGTGTTCCGAATCAGCCTGCCACAGTAGTAGCTGTCAAAGAATCTGGCAAAATGCTTCAGCCCCACCCAGTCGCTCCCCCATATCCCCTTGGCAGGCCGGAAATCCTGAAAGGCTATCAACGCGCCGTACATGGGCTTGTAGCAAAATAAGATGTAAAAAGCGATTACCGGAAGAATCATCAGGTAC
>CAOOJO010000241.1 GCA_948496895.1 uncultured Acetatifactor sp.
GGATTTCATAGGCCTTGCCCCTGGCCAGATAGTCTTTTAGCCGTCCCACCGCTGTCAGCGCGGACGCTATGCCCTCCAGCTGAACGGGGGTAAGGCACTGACCCTTCTCCGCGGCGGACAGCATCTCCTCTATGCCCTCCAGGGACACCAGGGGCGGCGTGCCGCATTTTTCCAGCATCTGGCGGCTCTCCGTGGTCTCCCGCAGCCTCGCGGACAGTTCTGTCTGTGACAGAATCAGGTGGGTGTCCGCTATGGCTTTCCTGGCGGCCTTCGTCAGGGCGCAGTCTGTCCACTGCTCTTTTATTTTGTCAAATTCTAAACTGATTTCCGTTTTGTATGTTTTCTCCGCTTTTTCTGTTTTCTCTGTCTTGTCGAATTTGTCCATTTCTTTTTCTCTCCTCAGTTCCGTCATAATACTTTGTATAAAAATAGACCATGGCATCTGCCTCTTCGGACATACTTCGCCATGGCCATCATCAGGACACAAAAAGAGAAGCCGTAGCGTCTCTTCTACAGGCACAAAAAAACATGGCCGTACAGCCATGCTTTTCGTCCAATCCATCCTGTAGCAGAGCACCATACGTGCACCCTGCTGTATCCAATCACTCCAAACGGTTGAATGATGTCAAGCACCCGGTAAGGCAGATACACCGACAGTCTCCTGTCAGCTCTGGGCAGACTCCTAGAGGGAACACGTCCTGCCCGGCAAATATTTAATTTGCCCTAACCTCTTCTCCCACAATGCTTAACATACACAACCTCCCTTTTCCTAATAATCAGATGTACGGCGCCGCACAGAGCGGCTGCCCACTTTCATAGCTTACCATACACCAGTGGTAAAGTCAACAAAAAAATCGGCTGGTCAGCCCACCCGCTCCCTGACGAGAAAAGGCCCTATCCCTTCCAGCACCGCCGAATCGTCAGAATCGCATACCAGCCGCTGGGGCCTGGCCAGATCAAGGGCGAACACGCCCAGAATCGATTTCGCGTCCACCACGCGGCTGCCGGAGCCCAATTCAAAGTTGGCATCTACCGTGCTGACCGTATTTACAAAGTCCCTTACCTGATCTACATCCTCAAACTTAACCAATACCTGCTGCATAATTAGTACCTCCCCTCACCATGAATGCTCTTCTTCATTTCTTCGGAGGAATCGCCCCGATAATTTTTCATCTCTCTGGGGCATAATCATATATCAGGTCGGTTTTTTTGTAAATTGTCGTTTTCCATAATCTTTTGAGATTCTTTTGTCTATTATAATGAAGCCCCTTTCGGCCTTTATGCAGACTGCCCAGTCGATATCCTCCATGGAATTCCCGTCCATGTCACTATGAGAAAAAATAAAGTCTACGGACAATGGCAGACGAACCCGCCCTAAATCCTCACCCCAGCGTGTCCCGGTACACCCGCAATACGTTTCCATAAAAAATCTTGTCCAGCTGGCTCTGGGAAAATCCCGCCCTGTGGAGGGCTTCCCAAAGCCGCTCCATGCTCTGGGCCCCCGGCAGCTCCCCGTGGGTGGGGATGCCGTCGAAATCGCTCCCAAGCCCCAGCACGTCCATGCCGCCCACCCTGGCGATGTGCAGGGCGTGGCGCGCTACCGCCGCGATGGTGCCGGGATTTTTCTCCCCCACCGGTCTCTCCTCCAGGAAGTCCGGGCAGAAGTTCAGCCCCATGACGCCTCCCCGCTCCGAAAGCTTCCGTATCATGTCGTCCGTCAGGTTCCGCACATTGGGGCATACGGCTCTGGCATTGGAATGGCTGGCCACAAAGGGCTTCTTCGTCACCTCTGATACATCTGTGAATCCCGCGTCGGACAGATGGGACACATCAGGGACGATGCCCAGGCGCTCCATCTCCTCCACGAACGCTTTCCCTTTCGCGGTAAGGCCTGCCGTCATGTTGGGCGTGTGCATGCAGATGTCACGGGCAGCCTGCGCCGCCAGCCGCTCCTGTTCCCACCGGGCCGTGTCGGGGGTACAATTCCGCAGGCCCTCCGCTGCTTGCTGCAGCTTCTCCCGGAGGGCGACATCGAAATTGGGATGGCCCAGCTCGTTATCGAAATTCCACGTAAGCGTAATCATCCGGACGCCCATTTGACAGAGCTCCCCCAGCTTCTCCAGCTCCCCTTTGCACACGCCGCCCTCCTCCACGGTGAGCAGCGCCGACAGCTTTCCCGCCGCCTCGTTGCGGGCGATGTCTTCATAGCAAAGCACCGGGGCCAGGATATCCTGATTACGCTCCAGCTCCTCCAGATAGTATCGGTACATGGCGCACACCTGCTCCCAGGGGTCGCCGCAGTCGCCCAGGTGGATGAACATGGCGAAGTTCTGGAGCAGATAATGGCTCCCCATGAGCCGCTCCAGGTCAATGTGGCCTTTGTTCTGACGCAGGGATTGATTCTCTCCCTCTCCAGTCTCCTTTCGGTGAAAAAGCTCCCCAATCGTATCACAGTGCATATCAATGATTTTCATAGCAGCCTCCGGTCCTTCCAGTTATTATTACGGCCCAGTCATCGACTGGGCTGTATCATCAGGCAAGTACCTTTTCGATTTCCTCTCCAGCCTATCTTCCCCGCACCGCGAAATCCACGCCCGTGCCGCTGGGCTTGTCGTCATCGAACCTGTAATCCTTTCCGGGAAGCATGGCGTTCAACAGGATACCTGTCAAAGCGCCCACTGCGATGCCGGAGAAGCTGATGTTCAGATCGCCGATGGCAAATCCCACGGAGCCTGCCGCGCTGTATTTGATACCGATGGACAGTACCAGGATCAGGGCCGCGATGATGACGTTGCGGGTCTTAGAGAAGTCCACCTGGGTCTCTACGATATTGCGCACTCCCACAGCCGAAATCATGCCGTACAGCACCAAAGACACGCCGCCGCAGGTAGCAGTGGGCATGCAGCCGATGATAGCGGCAAATTTCGGCGAAAAGGACAACAATATGGCAAACACTGCCGCCATCCTGACTACAAGCGGGTCATACACCTTTGTCAGCGCCAGCACGCCCGTGTTCTCACCATAAGTCGTGTTGGCCGGCGCGCCGAAGAGCGCTGCCACAATGGTAGCAAGTCCGTCCCCCAGAAGCGTCCGGTGAAGTCCCGGCTCCTTGATGAAATTCTTCCCTACAGTAGATGATATGGCGGAGATATCGCCGATATGCTCCACGATCGTAGCCAGAGCAATGGGCATGATGGTAATCACGGAAGTAATCAGAAGGGATGCGTCGCCGTCCGACAGCGCCCAGAAGGCCGTCTGGTTCCAGTGGATGGGAATCCCTATCCAGCTGGCTTCCTTTACCGCGGTAAAGTCCACCCGGCCCAGGATGGCCGCCAGCACATAGGAGCCGATGACGCCGATGATGATGGGCACGATCTTCACCATGCCCTTGCCCCAGATGTTGCAGACTATCACCAGAGCGATGGCCACAATGGCGATGAACCAGTCAGAAGAACAGTTGTCGATGGCGGACTGGGAAAGGGTCAGGCCGATGGCGATGATGATAGGCCCGGTCACGATGGGCGGGAAGAACCGCATGACCTTTCCGGTACCAAACAGCTTTATCAAAAGGGAAAGCAGCAGATATACGAGACCGGCACAGGCCACGCCGAAGCAGGCATAGGGCAGAAGCTTTGCATTGTCCATCGCTCCTCCCGCGGCATCCGTCATCGGCGCGATGGCGGCATATCCGCCTAAGAAGGCAAAGGAGGAACCCAAAAACACCGGCACCTTCCCTTTGGTCAGGAAATGGAACAGCAATGTGCCCAATCCCGCGAACAGCAATGTAGTGGACACGTCCAGGCCCGTCAGCATGGGCACCAGTATGGTGGCGCCGAACATGGCAAACATGTGCTGGACGCCCAGCACCAGAACCTTTGGCGCTCCCAGGGTCTTCGCATCATAGATGCAGGTGTCGCCGATACCCTTGCCGCCGACCCCGGAAGCCGTTTTCTTTTTCTCGCTCATGAACTCTTCCTCCTCGTTTTATGTCAGACAGTTCTCCCCCACCTGACTTGTTCTGACAATTATCATAATCTTTCTCTATCTATCCGTCAAGAAGAATTCATAAAAACTATGGACTAAAAATCGATACCGCGTGCGTCTTCAGATACTCTTTCCAGATATCGATGTATATGGCCTTCAGATGCACCCCGTCGAAGGTATATTCCGGCACCATGCCTCCCGTCTCATCACAGATCAATGGATTCACGTCCAGGAAGAATACATGTTCGTTGTCCGCCAGCTGGGCTATCCCCTCATTGCGGGCTATGATGCCCTCGTTGTTGATGTAATCGCCCTGATTGGAGCGCTCTGTGGTCACCTTAATGATGGCCTGCAGGTAGATGATGGCATCCGGCTGCAGCTCCCGCAGATGGGCTACCGCTTCCTGGTACGCCTCCAGGAAGGACTCCACTGTGCCTGTCCCCATCTCGTTGATGCCGATGCAGAGATAGATCTTGGCAAAGGAATTCTGCTGCAGGGCCTCCTCCACGGTCATCTTCCCATTCTCGCCGGGCACGATCTGGGCCTCGAACATTTTGTACACCGTAAGTCCCGTGGAGGCGTAAAAGGCCGCCGTCTCCTCCAGGCCGCCGTACTCGAACAGCCCCATGGTCCTGGAATCCCCGATGAACACCGCGTCCGCGAAGTAGTCGTCCTCCACGGTCATGTAGGTCACTTCTCCCGGCGCCGCACCTTCCCCTCCCGCAGGCGGGTTGCCCTCCGTACTCTCTGGAGGGTTGCCCTCCGGAGGATTCTGCCCTTCCGCCGGATTCTGCGGCCGGCCGTCCCCGGAGCTGCTCTCCCCGGGCTGGCCCTCAGCCGGGGGCTGTGCCCCATTGCCGCTGCCGGAGGGCGACCCGCCTTCCGTCCCAGGAGCCGAACCACCATCCGGGTCGGCCTTATCGGAAGCGGCATTGCCAGACCCGCTCCCCACAGATGCCGTCCCCTCCGGTTCCCCGACGGCATCCTGCCCGTCGGCGGCGCCTGGGCCGCCGTCCTCCTCATCCCCTTCCAGGGCGCTTCCGTCAGCCAGCAGCGCATCCCCCTGCCTCTGGCTCTCGTACCAGCTCATGGCTTTCTGAATGGGCTTTGCATAGACCTGCCATTTGTCCACGCAGGTCAGGTATA
>CAOOJO010000242.1 GCA_948496895.1 uncultured Acetatifactor sp.
ATTCTTCTCCGGACTCATCCCGCTGTCTGCCAATCAGCGTGAGCATCGCTTTTTCTGCCATAGGGATCCTCCTGCTTTTTGTCTGCGGTCTGTGGCCTTTTGCCATGCCCGCAGGCCTGTGCCGCTTCACTGCCTCAATAGGCCTCGATATTGACGGTCTTTGCCGACAGGATTCCGTACTTGATGATGGAATTGGCGAACCGTATGAATTTATCCGCCTTATCGCTGACATAGAATTGATACCGATTGCTGCCAAGCCCCGGAGGGGTCTGGCAGAGCAGGTCATGCTCCGACAATAACCTGCGCAGCTCCATGGCGGTCTCATAGGCCGGGTTCACCAGGGTCACCTTATCCCCCATGATTCTGCCCAAAGTAGAGCGGATCAACGGGTAATGGGTACAGCCCAGAATCAAGGTATCGATGTCGATGTCGATCAGCTCCGTCAGGTATCTGCGGGCGATTTCGTCCGTCACGGGATCCTCCCAGAGACCCTCCTCCACTAAGGGCACGAAGAGGGGGCAGGCCTTGCCGTAGATGGAGACGTTCTGATTCAGCTCCTGTATGTATCGGGTATAAATCTGGCTGCCGATGGTGGCCTCCGTGCCGATGACCCCGATCCGTCCGTTCCTGGTGGCACAGATGGCGGTCCTGGCCCCCGGCCTCACCACCTCGATGATGGGGATGTCGCAGTCCCGCTCTAAGGCCTCCATGGCATAGGCGCTGACAGTGTTACAGGCCACCACGATGGTCTTTACCTGGAAGGTCCGCAGGAACCGCACGATCTGTTCGGAAAACCGCGTGACGGTCTCCCGGGACTTGCTTCCGTAGGGAACCCGGGCTGTGTCCCCGAAATAGATGATTTTCTCATTGGGAATCTGCCGGATGATTTCCCGCACCACAGTAAGGCCGCCCACACCGGAGTCGAATACGCCGATGGGGGCGTCCCTGAGAACGCTGTTTTTTTTCAGTGCCGTGTCTCTCATGAAAAGCCTCCTGAAAAAATTCCGGTTAATTGCGAAGCAATTATCAGGGATTGCTCCAGTTTTTTTGGAACAATCCCTTAAGCTCCGTGAGCAGTCTGCTGCGGATCGTGATCTGATCCCAATCCGCGTCCAGCAGGTCGAAGTACAGAGTGCTGTCGAAGCTCCACTCCTGATTCGAGACGGTCGAGCCGTCCGCCTCATCCTCCGCGCTGACCTTTACGGTGTCGGGGGTCAGCGCCAGCTCCGGATAGAGCAGCCCCCACCAGCCAAGGGCGGCGCACAGACCTGCCGCCACACGGATTCCAAGCCATTTCCGTTTCATGCCAATACCCTCTTTCGCTTTTTAGAGGAGTATTGCCCCTGTATGAGGGATTATACAGCAGGGCAGATTTTCGGCTGCGGCTGCCGGTCGGCTCCTGGCTTCATCGCCGCCCCCTGTCGGTCTCCAGGCGGATCTGCCGGATGATGGCCTTCTTCTGGTTGTCGATGTGGAGCTTTGCGGCCCTGGCCGCCGTGTCCCTGTCCTTGTTCACTATGCTCTCATAGATAATTCTATGCTCCTTCACCAGCGTTTCATGCTGGCTGCTGTCCTTGATGTATTCGAAGCGGTAGCGGTACATCTGCTCGGAGAGGTTGTTCACCATCTGGATCAGGCGCTGGTTGCCGGTGGCCTGTACGATGATGTCGTGGAGGGCTACATCGGCCTGGGCGATTTTCCGGGAATCCTTGGTGCCCACGCACTGCTCGAACTGGTCGCAGGCCTTTCGCAGCTTATCCAGGCCCTCCCCTGTGATGCGGTCGCAGGCCAGCTCCGCGCACAGCGCGTCCAGGGTCCGGCGGACCTCCAGCACGTCGCTCATGCTCTTCTCCGTGATTTGCGCCACTTCCGCGCCCCGGCGTGGAATCATGGTGACCAGGCCCTCCAGCTCCAGCCTGCGGATGGCCTCCCTGACAGGCGTGCGGCTGACCCCCAGTCTGTCCGCCAGATGGAGTTCCATCAGGCGTTCGCCGGGCTTCAGCTCGCCGGTGAGGATGGCCTGTCGCAATGTATTGAATACCACGTCCCGAAGGGGTAGATCTGCCTGAAAATCAATTTGCATAGGAATCCTCCATTCTCACCTTTTGTCAAATATCCTCTGAACCAAGCAGATATTCGCGACACTACATGGGAGTAGTCAAAAATACCTGGCTGGCCAGCCCCTCCTGCCCAAGCGCCTCCAGCGCCGCCTGTGCCTGCGCTCTGTCTTCCTCCCGGAAAATGCCGAACACAGTAGGGCCGCTGCCGCTCATCAGGCTGTCCGCCGCCCCCAGCCCGCGCATCCTCGTCTTGAGGTCCGCTATGACGGGATGGGCCGGGACAGTCACCGTCTCCAGCACATTTACCATGCGCTCCAGCACGCCGTTTAGTCTTCCATCTCTGAGGGCCTGCACCATCCCGTCGATGTCAGGATGGATTTCGATGCCATTGGCGTCCAGATGCTGGTAGACGTATTTGGTGGACACGCTGATATCCGGTTTGGCGATGAGGATATGGCAGGGCGGCAGGGGCGGGAGCGGGGTCAGCCTTTCCCCAATGCCCTGCGCCAGCGCCGTGCCGCCCAGGATGCAGTAGGGCACGTCCGCGCCGATGGCCACGCCGTCCTCCATGAGCTGCGCCGGGGAGAGCCCCAGACCGTATAGATGGTTGATGCCCTTCATGACAGCGGCGGCATCGGTGCTGCCCCCCGCCATGCCGGCGGCGATGGGAATATTCTTTTGCAGTCGGACGCGCAGGCCGGAGGAAATGCCGTATTTTTCAAACATGAGCCTGGCGGCTTTGTAGATGAGATTGTCCTCCCCGGTGGAGAGCCCCGCCGCATCAGTGGTAATCGAGATGCCGCCCTCCGCCCGCTCCAGCGCGAGTTCGTCCCAGAGTCCTACGCTCTGCATGACCATCTCCACCTCATGGTAGCCATTGGGCAGCCGGCGCAGCACGTCCAGCCCCAGATTGATTTTGGCATATGCCCTTATCTGATATCCGTCCATTTACGTCCCTCCGCGCATAATATTCCGGAACGATACTTTTGTACCAGACGCAAGACCGCCAGATTTTCAACGCCCCATATGTCAAAACTATGGCTGGCGGTCTTTCATTATGTAGTATAAATTATATACAATCCCGTTCCCTCCGTCAAGGGATTGTCCCCCATCTGTTCAGAAATTAAGGACTTAAGGACTTGAACAGAAAATGAATAGAAAATGGCGGGAAAATCCTCGGTTTGGGCTTGCGGATTGTCCCGGTGTATGGTATTATGGCCCTGTACCTGGGGACGGGGCAAGCCGTCCCGCTATAAAGCCGGAAAAGAGGAAAGACAATGGCAGGTCTGCGCATCAGGGAAAATTCTATAAGGTGGCGGCACAGCGTTCCTGGCAGGGCCGGAATGGGGTTGAGCTCGAGAACCCTCCGGTGCGGGCGGGAGCTGTATGGAGATAGATGAAATATGGGGACACATGGGAAGCCGCAGCCGATACGCTGTGGCTTTTTTCATGCGCAGGCCCGCATGTGGAAATCTGCCCCGCGGCGGGGAGAGGAGAAGGGCGTTCCCCTGCCCGATCGTGCGGCAGAGAGGAAGATAAGGGAAGGGAAAGAGGCAATGAGATACCAGATCAGGCACGCGCTGGTGCAGTACGGCGCGGACACCATATTACAGGACGTGAATTTTGAGATCCGTGACAGCGAGAAGATAGCGGTGGTGGGGCGCAACGGCTGCGGCAAGACCACGCTGCTGAAGCTGATCAACGGGGACATCCATATGAACAACTTGGACAGCGACGAGGAATGCGGCATCACCATGGCCGGGAAGCAGCGCATCGGCTTCCTGCACCAGATCAGCTTCCCCGACGGGGACACGTCCGTGGAGGAGGAAATCCGCAAGACCTTCGCGCCCATCTTCGCCTGCGAGGCCAGGATGAAGGAGATCGAGGGTGCGCTGGCCTCCGGCCAGGACAGGGCCCTGCTCCACGAGTACGACGACCTCCAGCGGCAGATGGAGGCCCTGCGGGGCTATACCTGGCGGCAGGACATGGAGATCATGTTCCAGCGGTTCGGGTTCGCCCTGAAGGACTTGGAGCGCCCCATCGGGAGCTTCTCGGGGGGCCAGCAGACCAAGGTGGCCTTCATCAAGCTGCTCCTGAGCAGGCCGGACATCATGCTGCTGGACGAGCCCACCAACCACCTCGACCTTCCCACCATCGAGTGGCTGGAGGGGTATCTGAAGGAATACGACAGGTCTGTGGTAATCGTGTCCCACGACCGGATGTTCCTGGACCGGATCATCGATGTGACCTATGAGATCGAGTACCACCGCATCCGGCGCTATCCGGGCAATTATTCCGCCTTCATGGAGCAGAAGAAGGCGGCGCTGGCCAAGCAGGAGAAGGACTACGAGGCCCAGCAGAAGGAGATCCAGCGGCTCACGGAATGGATCGAGAAATGGAAGAACACGCCCACCAAGGTAGCCGCCACCAGATCCAAGCGCATGGCCATCGAGCACATGGTGAAGATAGAGAAGCCCAGGCGCTTCGACACCAGGGCCTTCCATGCCCTGTTCCAGCCCCGGATCGAGAGCTATACGGAGGTAATCGCGGCGAAGGGCCTGCGCATCGGCTACGACGCGGAGCTGTCCAGGGTCAGCTTTACCCTGCGCAAGGGCGACAGGCTGGCTATCATCGGGGAGAACGGCATCGGGAAGTCCACGCTGCTGAAGACCCTGACAGGCGCCGTGGCGTCCCTGGGCGGCACGTTCTCCTTCGGCCCTAACGTGGAGTGGGGGTATTTCGACCAGCAGGCGGCGGTGGCGGACCACGCGGATCCGGAACAGACGGTGCTGGACAATTTCTGGCAGGAATACCCCAAGCTCCAGCGGGAGCAGGTCCGCGGCGCTCTGGGGAGCTTCCTGTTCTCCGGGGAGGACGTGGAGAAGAAGATGGGGCAGCTCTCCGGCGGCGAGCGGGTGCGGCTGGCCCTGTGCAAGATGTTCCAGACCAGGCCCAACCTGCTGATCCTGGACGAGCCCACCAACCACATGGACATCGTGGGCAAGGAGGCCCTGGAGCAGATGCTGGGGGCCTTCTCGGGAACGGTGCTCTTCGTGTCCCACGACAGG
>CAOOJO010000243.1 GCA_948496895.1 uncultured Acetatifactor sp.
GTGGTGCTGGGATCCACGATGATATGCTCTCCCTCCTGCACCAGGCCCGCCACCAGCGCGGCAATCTCCTGCTTGGCCTTCATGTTCCGCTTCTTGCGCACGTTGAAGGGCATGTCCATGCCCGAATTCTCGTTCAGGACAGCTCCGCCGTAGCTCTTGATGGCCAGGCCCTCCCTGTCCAGCTTATCTAAATCGCGTCTGATTGTCTCCTCGGAGACGTCAAACAGGGCGCTCAGCTCGCTGACCACCACTTTCCGCTCGTTCTGCAGTTTTTCCAATATCAGGTTTCTGCGCTCTACCGCCAGCATACACCCTCGCCCCTCCGTACACTTATTGTCGTTTCTTGTCGAACAAACTCCGGAAATATGATTTGAGAGTGCTGATTCATCATCTTATTTCGGCAGTGCCTTTATTGTACCATGTTACTTTTCAGGGCGCAATACCTGAATTCCGGCTTTTCGTACTATATCTTTCGCTATTATAAAAGAATTACATATATCCTGTCTTTTTCAGAAAGTCGTCAAAAAGCGCCTCCGCCCTTTCCCGCGCCTGCGCGGCCTCCTCCAGGCTGTCGAAGCTGCCCAGATACCGGGTGCGGCCCTGGAAGGTTATCTGCGCGGTCCATCGCTCCAGCTTCTGGTTCCGGTACACGCCCCGGACGCCGCTTTTATTGTTGGCGGGGGGCTTCCTGCTCCGGATGCTCTCTATGCAGGTGCCCTCCAGAAAATGTCTGGTATCCCGCGGATTCGACAGGCAGCCACAGCTTCGGGTGTGGCCGTTTTTCAGGTTGGACTGACAGACGATTTTTTCCTTCCCGCAGCTGCACTGGCAGCGCCAGTAATGTTTTCCGCCCCGTTTCCCGTCATAGGCTGTCACTGTCAGGTTGCCGAAGTGCTTTCCCACCCAGTCCTTCCTGGCATGGGCTGTCTGGCCGCCACGCTCCCTGCTTTCTTTTCTGTCTTCTTCCATACCCCGCTCCTTACGGAATGAGGCAGCATCCAACTACTGCCATGTCCTTCTTTTGTTGATTTCAGTTCTTTGTTTCCTTTTTGCGCTGGAGCACTCTCCTATTTCTCCGCGGTTATTAGCTAACTGTCCTGTTATATAGAGAATATCACATTTATTCCACTGAGTCAATTCTATAGAATAAGTTTTCCTATTCTATAGAATATGATTGATGTATATTTTCTTTGTTATACTCATTAATAAATCGGGAAAGATTGGTGATGATATGGAAATTGATAAAGACTTCAATCTGACTGTAGGACTGCGGATTCGGGAAATCCGCGAGGCTTATCAAATGACTCAGGCCCAGTTCAGCGAAAAATGCGATTTGTCAGAAAGCTTTCTGGCCGCAGTGGAAAGTGGCAAAAAAGGAGTCACCTCCAAAACTTTATACAAAATCTGTACTACCATGAATGTGTCCGCAGATTATTTTGTTCGGGGAAAAGGAAATGGCTTTGAACTGGATGCTATTACAGAAACCATTAACTCCATGGACAAGTTTTCCCGGGAGGGGGCTTTGCGCATTTTGTCTGAATATGCCAATGTAGTTCACAAGCTACAAGAGAAAAGGGAGACTAAGAGTTAAATAAGTAAGGAAATAAATGCCGATGAACACTCGAATTCGCGAATTGCGGAAAACGTTGAACCTGACCCAAAAAGAATTTGCCCAGAAGATAGGTTTAAAGCAGAATGCCATAAGCTACATGGAAAAAGCCGACTCTACAGTCACGGAGCAGAACATCAGAACCATCTGCTCCCAGTTCAGCGTCAATGAAAACTGGCTGCGCACTGGAGCAGGGAAAATGTTTCTTGAAAACGAAAAAAAGTAAAAAGAATTTTTTGATATTTTCGACGAGCTCTCTCCAGCCCTTCAGGATTATCTGATCAAGACTGCCAGGGAACTGCTGGACACCCAGGAGAAGCTGCTGAACTCAGACAGGTGAAAAGCGCCAGCAAATCGAGGCGGCATGGAAGAACACGGAATGTACTATAAACAGATAGTAAAGGCGTTGCCGACTAAGCAACGCCTTTTTGGATATATCTTTTTATCGGCATCTCCTACTACAGAATCGACTTACAGATCTGCGGGTCGGGATGGGCGATGACCGTGGAGTCCAGGTACATGCCGGTCTCGGCTACGCTGGCTTTTGCTCTGGAGATGGCCGCCTCCACGGCGGATACCTCACCGCAGAGGAACACATAGGATTTGCCGCACATGCCCTTCGCGATGCGCAGCTCTATCAGCTCCACCTCCGCGGTCTTGGCCGCCACGTCCGCCGCCACGATGATGGCCGCGGCGTCGAAGGTCTCCAGGATTCCCAGGGAGCTGATGTGCTCGATATGGGTGGTGCCGTATATGGCGGGGAAGATCCCCTCGTGAGGGTTGCCCAGCACGAAGCTGTCTATCAGCTGTTCCCCGTACTGCACCCTGGCCGTGTCCACCGCCGCGTCCACTGCGCTCAAATCCCCCGTAATCAGGGCGATGTATTTGCCGGGGCAGACGGTCTGCGCCTCCACCAGCTCCACGGCAGCCGTCTTCACCATGGCGTCCGCAGCCGTCACGCCTGCGGAGACCGTCTTGAATTCTATCATTCCCAAAGCCCTACCCATAAGGCATTCCCTCCTAATTTATGACAATAGAAAGCCCGCTTTCTATTGTACCAGTTCCGCATCTGTCATTCCTGTACCAGATGCTGTTTTATTCCCTCATTATCCACGGACAATCACGATATATTTATCCGTGACCTCCTGCACCCTGCCGTCCACAGAGGCATGGATTCCTACGCTCAGGCCCTGGGCGGGCTTCGCGATGCACTGGCCGCAGCTTACCTGGTCGCCCTTTTCCACGATGGGGACTGCGGGAGCGCCGATGTGCTGGCCAAGCAGAATCTTCACCTTGTGGATGTGCTGCTCCTCCTTCCAGGAATCGTCCGGCTGCAGGGGCGCGTCCACATTGTACTTCGACAGGCCCAGCCTGGCCTCCAGCCTCTCCTCTGGGGCTTTGCGGTATTCCCGGCTCTTCTTCACGGGAGAGGGCTTTACGTCCGCGGGGGGCTTCACGCCGGCCTTCCGCAGGCCCAGCTTGTAGTCCGCGATCAGGCTCCTGGGGGACAGGCCCTGAGGGCAGGAGAAGTTCTCGCACAGCCCGCAGGAGCTGCAGAAAAACGTGTTCAGGAACACATTCGTGTCCTGGAAGTCCTTGTTTGCCGCGCTGCGCATGAATTTATGGGGCTCGATGGGATGCCCCAGGGCATGGCGGGGGCAGAGGCTGGTGCATGTCTCGCACTGGCAGCAGGAGGAGGCCGCCCGCTTCAGGTCGATGGCCGCGTTCCTGTTTTTGCGCTGTATCAGGGTGTGGCTCTTGTCCAGCACGATGATGGCGTTGGTGGTCTTGGTCACCACGTCCCTGTCCGTGGCCAGGTTCCCCATCATGGGCCCGCCCACCAGATAGGCGGGTTCCTTTGCCGTGATTCCTCCCGCATATGCCACAGTGTCCCCGATGGACGCGCCGATGGGCACCCGCAGGGTGATGGGACGCTCCACCTCCCCCACCACGCTGACCAGCTTGTCGATGACAGGGGTCTGGCGCTCCAGGGCCCGGTAGGCATTGTAAACGGTCTCCACATTGAAGACAGCCACGCCTTCCTCGATGGGGAGCCCGCCGGGCCGGATCACCCGCCCTGTGGCCTCATAGATGAGCACCACCTCGTCCCCCATGGGATACACGCTGTCCAAAAGCTGTATGCGCATATTCGGATATGCGTCTATGTATGTCTCAATCGCCTTTACGGCGGCCTTGTATTCTCTTTTAATGCCGATGACGGCCTCCTCCGCCCCCACAGTCCGGGCTATGCCGTCAAAGGTTCTCAGGATCTCCTCCGCGCGCTGCTCCAGAAGCTGTCTGTGGAGCTTTAGAAGCGGCTCGCATTCGGCGCAGTTCATCAGGATGACCTCCGCCCTTTCGTCCAGCTTTGCATAGGTGGGGAAGCCCGCGCCGCCGGCGCCGACGATCCCGTTCTCCTGCAAAACCTGTTTCAAAGCCTGCATTTCCATAAAAATGCCTCTCTCAATCCTTATTCATCTACGATGCCCACGATCGCCGCGTCCACCGGCGCGTTCTCCATGCCTACCCGGGCCGCGCTTCCGGTGGCCACCAGCACGGTCTCTCCGATGCCGGCGCCGATATTGTCGATTGCCACGAAGCGGGCGCGGGCGGCTCCTGCGGCCATCTCCTGAAGCGGCTCGATAATCATGAATTTATTTCCTATCAGGTTCTCGCTCTTTCTGGTAGAGACGATGCTCCCCACCACTTTGCCTACGACCATCCCACTCTCTCCTTACTTTGCTCTGCGCGTCAATCGGCTCCCGGCTTAAGCTGGGGTGATAGGACAGATGGAGAGGACAAAGCGGTTTCCCGCCCTGCCGCCCCCATCTGTCTGAATGCTGCTGCCACGCTGTCAAAACCTCCGGCTCGTCTGTCCGGCCCATATGTTTAGGAAGGTATCTGTCGGGGCCGTCCGCGAAGGTTTTCTATTCCGTCAAGCCGTGTATGGCGTCCCGTGCAATCATGGGATGCCCGGCACCTTGTGACAGCAGCGGAATTTATCACTTGATGATGGTCACCATGTCGCCTGTCTTGATTTTGCTGGCGTTGGCTTCGTCCGTGTCGATGTGCATCTCCAGGGTGAAGCTTTCGTTCACGCGAATCTTCACCTGATTGAACACGGTGCCCCGCTCGTTGTCCGCTTTCACGGAGACGATGTCGCCGTCCGCTACTCCCGCGGCCATGGCGTCGGCCGGTGCCATATGGATGTGGCGCATGGCGATGATGCAGCCCTCCTGCAGGTAGATGACGCCTTTGGGGCCCACCACGGCTATGGGGGCGCTTCCGGCCACGTTGCCGGACTCCCTGATGGGAGCCGCCACGCCCAGCTTCATGGCATCCGTGGCGGATATCTCCAGCTGGGAGGCCTTCCTGACAGGGCCCAGGACCCGCACGTTCTCGATGGCCCGGAGCTTGATTCCCACCACGGTCACCGTCTCGTTGCAGGCGTACTGCCCGCCCATCAGGTCCTTCTTCTTGGTCAGGT
>CAOOJO010000244.1 GCA_948496895.1 uncultured Acetatifactor sp.
CTGTCGTCTATACCCACTATGGCAAATTCTTCGAAATCTAGCGTCTGAATGGACGTATTTCCATTCATAAGTGGTTCCAGCAAAGGCAGGTAGCTCTCCTTCCCCGCCTCCGTCATATATTCCCAGGGATATGTCCAGTCATGGTTGCCGTTGACGTAGAGATAAGGCATGTCCAATCCAGAAAGCTGCTCCTCCAACCATTGCACATTGGCCTGGGAGGGCGTGTCGATGATGTCTCCGCCCAGCAGGACGGCATCCACCTGCTTCTCATTGGCATACCGAATCCATTCCGGGAACTGCTCCGCTGAGGGCACGCTCTCCTCATTGAAAAAGGTAGGGTATCTGGCTTCCTCGTTGGCCGCCTCCTGCTCCGAGACCCCCTGGCTTCGGACGATTGCATGGGTATCCGTCAAAAACAGCAGCGTATACTCTCCCGTAAGTCCCGCAATCCGGACAGTCTCCTCCGAGATATGCTTCTCCCAGTCCACCGGGCCGCCTCTCCCGCCGCAGCCTGACATCGCCACGGCCGAAAGGACGATTGCCGCAATTACCGCAAGGGCGTGCCCTTTCGCACGCCCTCGCAGAATATCTTTCCTAAATTGCATCTCTTTCTCCATTTGTGCAGAAAGCTCCCCGCACCTTTCGCCGGATATCTTCCTGTCCTGGGAAACTCCCTCTCCGTCCTGTCTCCGGCTTCCCGTCAGCGGACGATTACAGGGTCACCTTGTCCAGATGCCAGATCTCGTCCACATACTGCTGGATGGTCCTGTCGGAGGTGAACTTGCCGGAGCAGGCCACGTTCAGGATGGCGCTCTTCGCCCAGCCCTCCCTGTCTCTGTAGGCAGCCTCCACTTTTCTTTGGGCCTCCGCATAGGGCTTGAAGTCCTTCAGGATGAAGTAGGTATCCGCCCTGGAGGTGGACAGGGTGTTCAGCAGGGAATTGTACAGGGTGCGGAACAGCTCCTTGTCCTTGTCGTAGGTGCCGTCGATCAGCTGGGTCAGCACCATGTGGATGTCCTTGTCGCTGTTGTAGATCTTCATGGGGTCATAGCCGCCGTTGTTCTCGTAGTTTATGACCTCATCGGAGGACAGGCCGAAGATGAATGCGTTCTCCTCTCCCACCTCTTCCACGATCTCCACGTTGGCGCCGTCCATGGTGCCCAAAGTCAGCGCGCCGTTCAGCATGAACTTCATGTTGCCCGTGCCGGAGGCCTCCTTGCTGGCGGTGGAGATCTGTTCGGACACATCCGCCGCGGCGAAGATGATCTCCGCGTTGGACACATTGTAGTTCTCTATGAACACCACCTTGATCTTGCCGCCGATGGAAGCGTCGTTGTTCACCACCTCCGCCACCGCGTTAATCAGCTTGATGGTGAGCTTGGCGTTCTTATAGCCAGCAGCCGCCTTGGCCCCGAAGATGAACGTCCTGGGGAAGAACTCCATCTCGGGATGGGCCTTCAGCTCATTGTACAGATACATCACATGGAGGATGTTCATGAGCTGCCTCTTGTACTCGTGGAGGCGCTTCACCTGCACATCGAAGATGGAATTCGGATCCACGTCGATGCCATTGTGCTCCTTGATATACTTTGCCAGGCGCAGCTTGTTCTGGTACTTGATGTCCATGAACTCCTTCCGGGCCTTCTCGTCCTCTGCCAGGGGCTTGATGCCCGCGATCTGGGGGAGATCCGTAATCCAGCCGTCGCCCACCTTGGAGGTGACCCAGTCGGCCAGCAGGGGGTTGCCGTGGAGCAGGAAGCGCCTCTGGGTGATGCCGTTGGTCTTGTTGTTGAAGCGCTCCGGGAACATCTCATAGAAGTCCCGCAGCTCCTGGTTCTTCAGGATCTCCGTGTGCAGCCTTGCCACGCCGTTGACGGAGTAGCCCGCCACGATGGCCATATGGGCCATCTTCACCTGTCCGTCGTAGAGGATAGCCATCTTGCGGATCTTCTCCTGCACGTCCACGCCGTGGACGCCCCTGTATTTCTCCTCGATCTGGCGGATGAACCTGCGGTTGATCTCGTCCACGATCTGGTACACCCTGGGAAGCAGTCTGGAGAACAGGTCGATGGGCCATTTCTCCAGGGCCTCCGCCATGATGGTATGGTTGGTGTAGGCGCAGGTCTTCGTGGTGACCTCCCAGGCCTCGTCCCAGGTCAGGTCATAGTCGTCCAGCAGGATGCGCATCAGCTCGGGGATGGCCACCGTGGGATGGGTATCGTTGAGCTGGAAGGTCACCTTCTCATGGAAGCGGCGGATGTCGTCGTGCTTCCTCATATATTTGTCCACGGCCTCCTGGACCGAGGCGGAGATGAAGAAATACTGCTGCTTCAGGCGCAGCTCCTTGCCCGCATAGTGGTTGTCGTTGGGATAGAGGACGTTCACCAGGTTCCTGGCCAGGTTCTCCTGCTCCACGGCCTTGCTGTAGTCGCCCTTGTCGAAGGCATCCAGCCGAAAGCCGCCCATGGCCTCCGCGTCCCAGACGCGCAGGGTATTGACGATGCCGTTGCCGTATCCGACTATGGGCATGTCGTAGGGGATGGCCTTTACGGACTGATAGTCCTCCTGCACATAATGGTTCCTGCCGTTCTCGTCGGTACGCACGGTGACATAGCCGCCGAACTTCACCTTCTTGGCATACTCCGGCCTGCGCAGCTCGAAGGGATTGCCCTCCGCCAGCCAGTCGTCCGGAATCTCTATCTGAAAACCGTTCTCAATCTTCTGCTTGAACAGGCCGTAGCGATAACGAATGCCACAGCCATAGGCGGAATACCCAAGTGTGGCCAGGGAATCCAGGAAACATGCCGCCAGGCGCCCCAGGCCGCCGTTGCCCAGAGCCGCGTCGGGCTCCTGGTCCTCCAGCACGTTGATGTCCACGCCCAGCTCCTCCAGGACTTCCTTTGCCCCCTCGTAAGCCTGGAGGTTCACCATGTTGTTGCCGAAGGCACGTCCCATCAGGAATTCCATGGACATATAGTATACCATCTTGGGGTCTTCCCTGTCGTAGGCCTTCTGGGTATTCATCCAGTTGCCGATGACCCTGTCCTTGATGGAGTAAGCCGCCGCCTGGAAAATCTGCTGGGGGGTGGCTTCCTCCAAGGTCTTGCGGTACATATTCATGACATTATACAGGACACTCCTCTTGAAAAGCTCCTTATCGAACGTGGGCTTCTTCTCAGAGGCTTCCGGCATGTCCGTCTGCTTCTTTGCTTCCGTCGTGTTCGTCTTCTTCACTTTTTTCTCCTTTCACACTCTCAGTCTGTTTTATGGCAAACCTTAATGAATCGGCCTTATTGCCCGACTGTTTCTTATTATACCAAAATTCGCCAGGCATTCCAACTGCTTTTTGCACAAATTTGGAAGACAATTTTTTGGTTTTTCAAAATATTGTGTGGAAATATCTTTATATCTTTTCAATGGCGATGGTGACCTTCTCGCCGTTCACGTTCCATTCCTTCGCCACCGCGAGGTCCTTCCCCTCCGTCAACTCCTCGGCCAGCACCTTGCCCGAGATGGACTCCGCGTTCCGGGCAGCGATCGCCGCCAGTTTCCCGTTTCCGTTGACGGACACCCGGATGTGGTCCATGACCTCGAAGCCCGCGTCCTTGCGCATGGTCTGGATCTTGCTGATCAGCTCGTAGACGAAGCCCTCCTCAATCAGCTCTTCCGTCAGGTTGGTGTCCAGCACCACGGTCATCCTGCCGTTCTCCTGGGACACGTAGCCCGGCTTCTGGGTCATGTCGATGAGCAGGTCGTCCTTTGTCAGCTCCACGGCCGTGCCGTTTACCTCAAAGGCAAGCTTTCCGTCCGCGTTCAGCTCGTCCATGGCGGCGTTGCCGTCCAGGGAGGCCAAGGTCTTCTGGATGCCCCCAAGCTGCTTTCCGTATTTGGGGCCTACCGTGCGCAGCTGAGGCTTGAAGGTGTAGGTGGTGTAGTCCCGCACGTCCCCGGTGTAGATGACCTCCTTCACGTTCAGCTCGTCTTCGATGATGGTGGTGTAGAAGCTGTCCAGGCCGATTGCTTTGTCCGCGGAACCGGTGCCATCCTGACCGCCCTCTGCCGCATCCGTCACCTTCACATACATCCTTGCGATGGGCTGGCGGTTCTTGATCGTGGCGGCGTTGCGGCAGGCACGGCCCAGCACCACGGCCTCCAGCACCTCCTCCATGTCCGCCTCCAGCTTCTTGTCTATGAAACGTTCCTCCGCTGTCGGGAAATCGCACAGATGGATGCTCTCTGGCGCGGATGCATCGCAGGAGCACACCAGGTTCCGGTAGATTTCCTCAGTCATGAAGGGAATCATGGGGGCGGCGGCCTTGCATACCGTCACCAAGGCCGTGTGCAGGGTCATGTAGGCGTTAATCTTGTCCTGCTCCATGCCCTTTGCCCAGAAGCGCTCGCGGCTGCGGCGCACGTACCAGTTGCTCATCTCCTCCACGAAATCCTGCAGTGCCTTTGCGGCCTCAGGGATGCGGTATCTGTCCAGGTTCGTGTCCACCTCGCCCACGGTGCTGTTCAGCCTGGACAGGAGCCATTTGTCCATCACAGGCAGTTTTTCGTACTCTAATGTATGCTTTGACGCATCGAACCCATCGATGTTGGCGTAGAGTACGAAGAAGGTATAGGTGTTCCACAGCTTGTCCAGGAACTTGTGCTGTCCCTCCAGCACGGTCTTGCCGGAGAAGCGCTTGGGCAGCCAGGGGGCGGCGCTGGTGTAGAAGTACCACCGGATGGCATCCGCGCCGTACTGGCCCAGGGCCTCGAAGGGATCCACCACGTTCCCCTTGGACTTGCTCATCTTCTGGCCCTCCTCGTCCGCCACCAGGCCCAGCACGATGACGTTCTCGTAGGGGGCCTTGTTGAAGAGCAGGGTGGACTCCGCCAGCAGGGAGTAGAACCATCCCCTGGTCTGATCCACGGCCTCGGAGATGAAATTGGCCGGGAACTGCTGTTCAAATAAGTCTTTATTCTCAAAAGGATAGTGATGCTGGGCAAAGGGCATGGCCCCGGAGTCGAACCAGCAGTCGATCACCTCCGGCACCCGCTTCATGGTCTTTCCGCACTTGGGGCAGGGGAAGGTCACCT
>CAOOJO010000245.1 GCA_948496895.1 uncultured Acetatifactor sp.
TGGGCAGGCGCCCGTCCCCAGCCTTACCGGATCCGGGCGCAAAAAGGGCAGGGTCTCCCCTGCCCGGCCAGTACATCCGAAAACGCATCCTGACTGAAATCCATATGCATCCTCAGGTACTGCCATGCTTTGCCAATGGGGAAGAATCAAATCAGACAACAGATAAAAAAGCACACCAAATAAAGCGGATGCCCGCTTCCTCCTTCGGTGTGAACTTCCTATCTGCGCATTCTTCCACAGGCAAAAATCAACATGACATGCACCTCGTCTTTTTTATTCATTATATGCATAAACGGCACGGCTGTCAAGAAAAAATCCTCGAAATCACTTGCGAAACTCCGCCCGGCATAGTAGGATAGAGGTAGCCCGTGATTCAGCAAAAAGTAAAGGATGGCTTATATGAAAGATTATGTGATTTTTACCGATGGGGATGTGGACCTCCCCTCCCCCTATGAGAAAGAGATTTCCTATCTGCCCCAGTATTACTACTTTGACGATAACATGATATACGGAGACGAACAGATCCTGTCCAGAGAGGCATTCTTCGAACAGCTGAGCAGCCGCCGGGCCTATACCGCCGGCGTGAATCCGGATTTCGCCCGCAAGAGCTTCGAGGCGGCCCTGGAGGCCGGGAAGGACATCCTGTGCATAGCGGTGTCCTCGGCCCTAAGCGGCTCCTACAGCACGATCTGCATGGTGGCGGACGAGCTGCGGGCCGCGTACCCCCAGTCCAGGATAGAGGTGATCGACTCCTTGAGCGCCACTTTGGGCAGCGGCTTCCTGTGCGTGGACGCCATCGAGCTGAGGGCCAAGGGCATGCCCCTTGCGGAGACGGCTGAGGAGATCCGCAGGCGGGTGGGCCTGATCGACGTCTTCTTCGTGGTGGACGATTTCAAATACCTGGTCCAGGGCGGCCGCGTCTCCCCCAGCGTAGGCAAAATCGGGGACATCCTGGACATCAAGGTGACCCTCACCATCACCGAGGGCCGCATCGTTCCCTACAAGAAGAACCGGGGCATCAACGCGGCCCTGCGCAATATCCAGTCCATCTCCCAATCCAGGGAGACCGCCAGGCTTGGCTCCATCTACGTGGGCAATCAGGCGCTCTTCGAGAAATGCCGCTCCCTTGTCCAGAGCGACTGCCAGGCGTCGCTGAACCTGATCGTGGCCTCCCATGTAGGCCCCAACACCACGGGGATCGCCATCGAGTGGGCCCAGAAAGCATAAGCCTTTCCGTATCCCATGCCGTTGCTCCAATCGATTGTCCGCCGGAACGCCATCGGTGAATGGCCTTCTGTCCGGACAGCCGCTGTGGGAGCGGCGGCATTTTCTGTTCATTGTTTATCGCTTTGTCGTTTTCCATTTATTCCTTCCTTATTCTTTCGTTTTCCCTTTCCCTCTTGACATTGCTTTGCCTTCATGTTATTATGAAGTTAGCTTCACATGAAGCCTACTTCATGCGATGACTGTTCCGTATATGGAACCATCACCCCTGATGCCATGGCCATGGATCCTGAAAGGAAAAAGGACTTATGAAGACAAAAGTAAAAGAGCTGCGCAGCGCCGCGGGCCTGACCCAGCAGCAGCTTGCCGACCTGGTGCATGTCTCCGCCAGGACCATCATCTCCATCGAAAAGGAGCAGTACAAGCCATCCTTGATGCTGGCCTACCGGATGGCAAAGATTTTCCGCACCACCGTGGAGGATTTATGTTGTTTAGAAGAGAATAAGCGCAAGGAGGATGAAGCGTATGAGAAGCTGTAAAGACATGGACTACGAGACAAAAATCAAATGGCGCATCCGCATCCTGTACCTGCTCCTGATCGCCATGCTGGCATACATGGTGGCCATTGTAGAGCTGGGAGGCGGGGATTCCAGAATCATGACGGACCTGGCCAGCCAGTTCAGCCGAATCGTCTTGTTCGGCGGCATGATCTATGTGGTCTCCAGGATCGTCCACAACAAAAAGCTGCTGGGCAACCGCCTCCTGCGAAAGGAGCAGATGCTGGAGGAGACGGACGAGCGCAACCGCTATCTCCATGACAAGAGCGGCGGCATCGTGCTGGACATCCTCCTGGCCTGCCTGCTCTTCATCACCCTCACCGCCTCCCTGTTCGACATGACGGCCTTTTATGTGTCCTTCACGATCCTGATCATCGCCCTGCTCCTGAAGGCGGGAGCGTATCTGTGCTACAGCCGGTTCTGACAGGCCGGGGCTACAGGAATCATGCTCCGCGCTTTCTGCCGCCGTGGGCAAGGCGCACATTTTAAGCCCCCTACGGCTTGCGCAAAATACTTCCAGCGCTTATAATAAGTGCAGCGCTGGTGAATCCCCCGCAGCGATGAAAAGGATTTCGCGGCGATGGAGGCGTCTCCGGCGCAAAAAACCGAAAGGAAAAGGAGAGGTTTATGAGCATCAGAATCGGTATCTTAGGCTACGGCAACCTGGGACGGGGCGTGGAATGCGCCCTCCGCCAGAATCCGGATATGGAACTAAAGGCAGTGTTCACAAGGAGGGATCCCGCGGATGTGAAGATCCTCACCCAGACGGCCCAGGTCTGCCATGTGGACCAGGCTCCCCAGTGGACGGACAGGCTGGACGTGATGATCCTCTGCGGCGGCAGCGCCACGGATCTCCCGGTGCAGACGCCCCAGTACGCAGAGCTCTTCAATGTGGTGGACAGCTTCGACACCCACGCGAAGATTCCCGAGCATTTCGCCCATGTGGACGCGGCGGCAAAGAAAGGCGGCAAGACCGCAGTCATCTCCGTGGGCTGGGATCCCGGCATGTTCTCCCTGAACAGGATGTACGCGAATGCCATCCTCCCCCAGGGAAAGGACTACACCTTCTGGGGCCGGGGCGTGAGCCAGGGGCATTCCGATGCCATCCGCAGAATCGCGGGGGTAAAGGACGCCAAGCAGTACACCATCCCCGTGGACAGCGCCCTGGCGGCGGTGCGGGCCGGGGAGAATCCGGAGCTGACCACCCGCCAGAAGCACACCAGGGAATGCTTCGTGGTGGCGGAGGAGGGAGCTGACCTGGACAGGATCGAGACGGAGATCAAGACCATGCCCAACTACTTCGCCGACTACGACACCACCGTCCATTTCATCAGCGAAGAGGAGCTGAAGAGGGACCACAGCGGCATCCCCCACGGCGGCTTCGTGCTGCGCAGCGGCTCCACGGGCTGGGAGCAGGAGCACAGCCACCTGATCGAATACAGCTTGAAGCTGGACTCCAACCCGGAGTTCACCGCCAGCGTGATCGTCGCCTACGCCAGAGCGGCTTTCCGGCTGTCCGGGGAGGGCGCCCACGGCTGCAAGACCGTCTTCGACATCGCCCCCGCCTATCTGAGCGCCAAAAGCGGAGAGGAGCTGCGGGCGACGCTGCTGTAAGCAAACCGCATTATGCCGAAAGGCATGTCCGACGCCTCTATCGCGGACGGATTCGTCATCGCACTCCGCGGCAGATCATCCCGCGAATCGCATAATGCTCCATCAAAACAGGGGCCGCAAGGCCCCTATTTCTCATTCTCGTTCAAATACTCCAGAATCCCCATATGTATGGCCCAGGCCACCCGCTGCTGGTACTCCGGGCTGCAGAGCCGCTCCGCCTCCGCGCTGTTGGACAGGAAGCCGCACTCCACGATGACGATAGGCACTCCGGTCTTCTTCAGCAGGTAATAGCTGTCGTTGGCCTTGACCTGCCTCTTGTTCTCCGGATCCACCCGCTCCACCAGCTGGCCCTGGATATGCTCCGCCAGGTGCTGGCCCTGGGTACTGCCGGTGTAATAGAACACCTGCGCCCCGTGCACATACTCCTCCGGATAGCTGTTCTGGTGGATGCTGACGGTCAGCGCCGGGGCCGTCTCCTCAATCAGCGCGATTCGCCGCTTCATGTCCTGAACCTTCTTGTTGGAGGCATCCGCGTCATTCAGCCCTGCGTCCGACTCCCTGGTCATCACCACCTCCACGTCGCTCATTTCCAGGTACTGCTTCACCAGCCGGGCAATCTCCAGGTTCACATCCTTCTCATTGGCTCCATTAATCCCCACCTTGCCCGGATCGTCGCCCCCGTGCCCGGCGTCGATGACCACCCGTCGTTTCCCCTCCTGCGCTTCCACGCTGCTGCCCGCCACGTAAGCGGCCGCCTCCCGCCCCACATAGACCACACAGGCCAGCAGCAGCAGGGTAATCGCCACCGACAGCAGCCTATCCCGCCGTTCTTTTCTGTCTGTCATATTCCCTGTTCCTGCACGAATCTTTGTACTATCTATATTCCAGACATCCTTTTTCCATTCCACTTCCCGGCGCCTCAAAGGCCAAAAATGCTGTGCAGTCCATCCCGCACAGCATTTTTGAATCAGGAGTTCACATAGGCGCTCACCAGATCCCACACCTGCTCCGTTCCATAGCCCAGCCGCCACACCGCCACGCCGCCTATATTCTTGGCCTTCATCACATTCAGCTTCACCGCGATGGATTCCGCGTCCTCCACCCAAATCTGGTATGTCACATTCCCGCTCTGCCATTCGGCATAATTCTGGCAGGTGGTTTCGTCCCACTGCGGCACCACGTTCATGCGCCCCAGATAGTCCGTCACATTGTTCAGGGTGATATACTGATCCGTAACGCTGGCCCCCTCTATCTGCCACAATATGGTATAGAAGGGCAGCGCGTTCACCACCTTTTCGGCGGGCACCTGCTCCTCCTGGAGCGTCCTGTCCAGCCCGTTGGACACGTAATCTATGCTGGCCACGCTTCCCGGGTCTCCACTGCCATGCCAGTGTTCGTCATATCCCATGATGATCACATAGTCCGCCACCTGCCCCTGGACGTCAAGCCTGTAATAATTGTTGAAATTGAATGGCACATAGCTGTCTATTGAAAGAACTAGTCCGCTCTCTCTACAGAGCACGGAGAGCTCCTTCAGAAACTGGGCGTAATGCTCCCCGCACTCCTGGGGCAGCCCCTCATAGTCGAGATTGATGCCGTCCAGCCCCAGTCCCAGGGAGGTGTCCACCATATTCCGCGCCAACTGCTGGCGCTTGGTGGTGGAGGAGAGCACCTGATAGGTGCTGA
>CAOOJO010000246.1 GCA_948496895.1 uncultured Acetatifactor sp.
CCGAGAGGCGGCCGTCCTCCTTCAGCCACATATTCAATAAAACCCTCCATGAGCATCATGGCTTCGTCCAGGAGACCGGCACGGGAGTGAGGGTGTCTGGCGTGTACGAGGATCATGTGACGGAGATGAACATGGTCTACGACCCCTCCCACCCGGACGCGGACGAGAACGGCTATGTGACATACCCCAATGTGAACATCATTACCGAGATGACCAATATGATAGACGCCAGCCGGGCCTATGAGGCGAATGCCACCGCGTTCAACGCCTCGAAGGCTATGGCCCAGAGGGGGCTGGAGATAGGCTCATAAGCCTCGGAAGCCTATAGACGCCGTGCGGGAGCGCGGAAATAGTGAGTGAAGGAGACATACATATTATGGATTTAGCGGCGATAACAGGTCTGGACAGGGTTTCGGGCCTAAGGGGCGTATCCTCCCCGGAGGGCGTGGAGCGCACATCCCTGACTGGAACCCTGACGGAGAAAGAGGAGAAGGTTGAAGGCAGTCTGTTCGATGCCTTCCTGAACAGCGCTATAGACAATATAAAGACGACGAACAGCTATCTCTCCAGGGCGGAGGACGAACAGATTAAGTTTGCCATGGGCGAGACGGAGAATTTCCATGATCTGACCATAGCCCTGCAGAAGGCCTCCACAGCCCTACAGTACACAGTGGCTGTCCGGGACAGACTGCTGGATGCCTACAAGGAACTGATGCAGATGCAGATCTGACGCGGCTTTCCTTGTCGCGCATGCGCGCGGACGGGCATGAAAGTCAGGAATTTTGAAATGACTAGGAGAGAAGCACCATGGCTGACAAGCTAAAAGAGATACCGGGCAAAGCGCTGGAATGGTGGAATAAGTTCACGAGCAGGCAGAAGACGATTATCATTGGAATCGTGGCTGTGGTCATATTCACTTTTGCCATCATCGTATACGCGTTTTCCAGACCCCAGTACGCAAGGCTCGGGACCTATGAGAGCAGCAAGACCGCTGCAGAAATTGTAAAGATATTGGATGATGCCGGCATTACGCACAAAGAGAGCACGGACGCTATGACGATCGATGTGCTGAGCAATCAGCTGGCCCAGGCCAATATGGCGATTGCCTCGGATGGGTATGTGCCGGACAGCCTGAAATACACCGATATCGTAGAGACGGGCATGTCCATCACGTCTGCGGACCGTGAGGCCATGCAGACGACCTTCTACGAGCGCCAGCTGGAGTACCTGTTCGCCGATACCATGCCGGTAAAGGATGTGAAGGTCAAAATCAACAGGGCATCCAATTCCGGGAGGCTCAGCGATTCCGATACGGAGGCCTACGCCACCATCAAGGTGACGGTGACGGATGATTTCAACGCAGCCAACGCCACGGCCATGGCCAAGGCTGCGGCTACCGCGCTGGGCAATGACAGCACGGCGAACATCACTATCATAGATCAGAATTCCAACCTGCTGTTCGCGGGAGGGGACGATTACTCCTCCATGGGAATCGCCAATTCCATGCAGGAGCTCCAGACCCAGGCGGAGGCCATGGTGACCAATCAGGTGAAGAAGGTTCTGATTGGCACGAAGCAGTTCAATGAAGTGGAAGTGAGCAGTCATCTTTCTGTGGATTTTTCCGATTATCGACAGAAGGTGACTGAGTACTATGCCAATGAGGGCCGGGAGACCGGCATGCCCAGCCATGAGGATACCTTTAGCTACGAAAGCGACGGCGTGCAGGGGGGACTACCCGGCACGGACTCCAATACGGAGAATACCACCGGCTATGATTATCTGGGGACAGGCGGCGGCAGCAGCTCTCAGGAGGAGCACAGCATAGATTATCAGAATAATATGTCTGAGACAGAGACCCTCACTCCTGCAGGGAGCATTGATTACGATAATTCCTCCATATCGGTAGCATTGATCAAGTATCGCGAATATTTTGAAGAGAATGTGGAGAGACAGGGCCTTCTGGAGGGGATTACCTGGGAAGAGTTCAAAGAGGCCAACAGGGAGGACATCAAGCAGGAAGTGGACGCGGATGTGATCCAGATGGTGGCCTATGCCAGCGGAATCGATGCCAGCAGGGTGGTAGTCGTCTCCTATGAGTCCCCCCTGTTCCATGACAAGGAGGGCTTTTTCGAGACCGTAGACACCACGGACATCCTGAGCATCGTAATGATCATACTGATTCTGGGGCTGCTGGCCTTCGTGATTCTGCGGAGCATGGGTTCGAAGAAGAAGAAGGCAGTGGAGGAGGAGCCGGAGCTGTCCGTGGAGGATATGCTGCAGTCCACGCCTCCTGAGCCTGAGGTGGATAACATCGATGTGGAGACCAAGTCCGACACCCGCAAGATGGTGGAGAAATTCGTGGACGAGAATCCGGAAGCGGCGGCGAACCTGCTGCGCAACTGGCTGAACGAGGACTGGAACTGACAAGGGAGAGGTACATATATGCCAAATAGTGCGACAAGCGAAATGGGATTCAAGGGGGTGCAGAGAGCGGCCATCCTGCTGATTTCCCTGGGGCCGGAACGCTCTGCCGGTATTTTCAAGCATTTAAAAGAAGAAGAGATTGAGGAGATGACGCTGGAGATAGCCAATATCAGAAGCGTGACGCCTCAGGTGAAGGAAGCGGTCATTACGGAATTCTATGAGCTGTGCCTGGCCCAGCAGTACATTGCGGAGGGCGGCATCGGTTATGCCAAGGATTTGCTGGAGAAGGCCCTTGGCTCCGAGAAGGCCATGGATGTCATCGGCAAGCTGACGGCGTCTCTGCAGGTGAAGCCTTTCGAATTCGTGCGCAAGACGGATGCCACCCAGCTTATCAACTTCATTCAGGACGAACATCCTCAGACCATCGCCCTGATACTGTCCTACCTGGCTCCTGGCCAGGCGGCGCTGGTGATGTCTGCCCTGCCGCCGGAGAGACAGGCCGATGTGGCCAGGCGTATCGCCGTCATGGACCGCACCAGCCCGGATATCATCAAGGAGGTGGAGAAGGTGCTGGAGTCCAAGCTGGCAAGCCTTGTGAACCAGGACTACACCATCATCGGCGGCGTGGACGCTGTGGTGGAAATCCTGAATACGGTGGATCGGGGCACAGAGCGCCATATCATGGAGACCCTGGAGGTGGAAGCGCCGGAGCTGGCCGAGGAGATTCGGAAGAAGATGTTCGTCTTCGAGGATATCCTGCTTTTGGACGACAGGGCCATCCAGCGCGTGCTGCGTGACGTGGAGAACAACGACCTGACCATGGCCATGAAGAGCACCAAGGACGAGGTGAAGGAGGCAATCTTCAACAACATGTCCAAGCGTCTGGCCGTGATGATCAAGGAGGATATGGACTTCATGGGTCCTGTGCGCATGAAGGATGTGGAGGAAGCCCAGCAGAAGATCGTCAATGTCATCCGGAAACTGGAGGATGCCGGTGAAATCGTGATTTCCAGAGGCGGAGGTGACGAAATCGTTGTCTAGTAATCTGGTAAAGCAGTTCTTCATGACATTGCCCGAGGACAAGGAGAAGCTTGTCATCGACAATAACGACCGCATCCGCAAACGTCTGGAAGCCCTTTCCAGAAGCCAGGGGGATCCGGAGGGCGGGTTCGTGTCCGGGCTTGCCATAGCGGATGTGATAGAAGCGCCGGAGGAAGGCGCCGGAAACGTCATCAAGGCCCAGGACGAGGCAAAGGAGCTTTTGGAGCGGACAAGGGCTGAGGCCCAGGAGCTGCGGGCCCAGGCCCAGGAGGAGGCACAGCGCATCCTGGAGGAGGCAAAAGCCCAGGCCCAGGCCGAGAGACAGCAGGTGCTGGAGCAGGCAAAGCAGCAGGGATACATGGAGGGCATGAGCAAGGCCCAGGCCCATGAGGGCGCCATGGAGCAGGAATACCTGGAGAAGGGCCGTCAGCTGGAGGAGGAATACCAGCAGCAGATAGATATGCTGGAGCCCAATCTGGTGGACGCGATTACGGGGATTTATGAGCATATCTTCCATGTGGAGCTGTCCTCCTACCGGGAGATACTGACCAGCCTGATTTCGGATGTGCTGCACAGACTGGACGGGAGCAGAAGCTTTATCATCCATGTGTCGAAGGAGGATTACGCCTATGTCAACATGCAGAAGAAGCAGATGCTGGCAGGGGCCGTGTCCGAGAGCGTCAGCGTGGACGTGGTGGAGGATGCCTCCGTTGGCCGCAACGAGTGCATGATTGAGACGGAGAACGGCATATTCGACTGTGGGCTGGGCACTCAGCTTTCAGAGCTGAAAAAGCGGCTGACATTGCTGTCATGGTCTAAGTGCGAAGGAAATAACTAAGCTCGATAGTACCTCGCTAAGTGATTTCAGGCTTCGCACAGAAGAATGCCCGAAGCGCATGGGCATTCTTCTGGATATTGATTCCTTAAGGAGGAATGATTCTTTGCGACAGGTTACCGTAGACTTCGCAAAATATGATAGATTACACGAGGATGTCTTCTATAAGAAGAAGGGCAAGGTCGTCAATGTGGTGGGGCTGACCATCGAGTCCGCCGGGCCTGATTCCAGGCTGGGCGATATCTGCGAGATTGTGCCGGAGGGCGGTGAGAAGCCGATCCTGGCCGAGGTGGTAGGCTTCAAGGACAGGAAGACCCTGCTGATGCCCTACGACAATGTGGACGGCATCGGATTGGGCTGCATCGTGGAGAACACAGGCAATCCCCTGCGGGTGCTGGTCAGTGAAAACCTGCTTGGCAAGGCGTTGAACGGGCTGGGGATTCCGGTGGACGGTACACATTTTGACGGCGTGCCGTACCTGGTGGAGGCCGCGCCCCCTGACCCAATGAGCCGGAAGATCATCGATTCCGTGCTGCCTCTGGGCGTAAAGGCCGTGGATGGCCTGATTACGGTGGGCAAGGGCCAGCGTATCGGCATTTTTGCCGGTTCCGGCGTGGGCAAGTCCACTCTGATGGGCATGTTCGCCCGCAATACCAAAGCAGACATTAATGTCATCGCGCTGATTGGGGAGCGGGGCAGGGAGGTACGGGAATTCATAGAGCGTGATTTGGGCGAGGAAGGGATGCGCCGCTCGGTGGTGGTAGTGGCCACCTC
>CAOOJO010000247.1 GCA_948496895.1 uncultured Acetatifactor sp.
AGCTTATATTCGATTCCTCGGGCCGCGCCGAAGATGAAGAAGCGCCAGCCGAACCGCCCCAAAGCCATCACGGCCCCTGCCAGGAACAGCCGGAACACCAGCCCCAGCACGCCCTCATAGGCAAGGGTCCCCGCGGTCAGCCCGTCGATGATCTCCCCGGTATACTGAGGGATGTACAGATTCGCCAGGTCCACCAGCAGCAGGACGATGACGCCCCCCAGGTAGTACCATTTGTAGGACAGTATATATGGAAGCAGAGAAAATTTCTTTTGTTTCATATGCCTTTTACACCCCTTGACCGTTTCGAAAAATCCTTTTGAAAGCCTGGCGCCTGACGCCACAGATATATATTGTACCCCCGCTCCGGCGATAGCGTCAATAGAGGGGAGGGGTTATAATGCTAAACTTTTTATAAAATCCGGATGCCCCTACTCCTCATCCTCCACATACTCCAGGATATCCCCCGGCTGGCAGGAGAGCGCCTTGCAGATGGCCTCCAGCGTGGTGAAGCGCACGGCCTTGGCCTTGTTGTTCTTCAGGATGGAGAGATTGGCCAGGGTGATGTCCACCTCCCCTGCCAGCTCCGTCAGGCTCATCTTGCGCTTCGCCATCATCACGTCCAGATTCACTACGATTCCCATACCCGCACCCCTGGCGCGCCTTTGCACGCCCGTCCTCCCGCATTTCCCCTGTGCCGCCTGTTCCCTTTTGCCTGCCGAAGCCCGGGTCAGATCGTCAGGTCGTTCTCCAGCTTATAGCGCACGGCCTCCTGGAACACGCAGGCCAGCACCTTGCTGAACAGCCCGGCGATCACGAACACCAATATCACCACCCCCATGGCCACGGTCATGTAGACGACGCAGCGCGCCACCGACATCCCCGCGATGAAGAAGCTCCAGTTCCCCATCCTCCGCAGGCTCTCCACGTTCTCCTCCACGAAGCAGTCCTCCTTAAGGACCGTCCGGAAGATTCGCCGCAGCTCCCGAATCAGTGCCAATGCCGCAATACCAAGCACGAGGTAGACCATGACCGTCACCTCATAATGCTCCATCATAAAGGGCAGCATCCTTCCAATCTGCCGGATGCTGAGGGGCAGCGTGGCTGTTACCAGAATCCCGGAATAAAACATGAAATCCAGCAGGTATTTCGTCCATATGGTCAGGTTTCTCTTTTTCCTCTGTAGATTCTTCTCTTCCATACTCCACCTCGCATTCCGGGGCTGCGGTTAAAATGCCATTGCAGACCCCCAGGTCAGCCAATGGCATCCTTCCTTTTATCCAGCGGACAGCCGTCCTTCCGTTCACCGGTCAAACCTTCTGCCTCTGCCTTTCCATAGCATCCATGCGGTAGAGCCTGAGGGAATTCTCCCAGACGGCCCTGCGCGCTTCCTCCTCGCCGATTCCCTTTATCTGCGCCAGGGCCGCCACCACATAGGGCAGGTACAGGGAACAGTTGCGCCTCCCCCTGTAGGGCACCGGGGCCAGGTAGGGACAGTCCGTCTCCAGGACGATGCGCTCCAGCGGAATGTATTCCACGGCTTCCTTCAGCTTTCTCGCGTTCCGAAAGGTCAGGACGCCTCCTATGCCGAAATAGAATCCCATGTCCAGAACTGTCCTTGCGGTCTCCTTTGTATAGGAAAAGCAATGGACGACCCCGCCGATTTCCCCTGCCTTTTCCGCCTTCATGATGTCCGTCGTGTCCCTGGCCGCGTCCCTGGAGTGGATGATGACGGGAAGCTGCCGCTCCCTGGCCAGGTTCAGCTGGCGGACGAACCATTTCTTCTGAATCTCCCGCCCTGGCTGGTCCCAGTAGTAGTCCAGCCCTATCTCGCCCACCGCCACGCACTTTTTCCTCTCGTAGAGCCCCAACAGGCTCTGCCAGGCGCCCTCCTGCTCCAGCTCCCCGGTCTCGCTGGGGTGGATTCCTATAGCTCCGTATATAAAATCGTGCTTTTCCGTCAACGCCATGGTGCGCCCGCAGGAGGCCAGGCTGGCTCCCACGTTCACCACCCTGGCAATCCCCTGCCCCGGCAGGTTGGCCAGCAAAGCCTCCCTGTCGTCGTCAAAGGCCCTATCGTCATAATGGGCATGTGTGTCAAAAATGCCTGTCAGCTCTTCCATATCCTCTCCCTGCAGCCTACAGCGGCAATGCTCTCAGGTAAAACACCTCTGAGGGACGCTCCCCTCAGGGCCTGGCGTTCACCGGCGTCCCGTAGTAGACCTTTCCCATCTCCAGAATGCGGAACCTCCCGCCCTCCAGAGAGAGAATGGATGCCGCGCAGTTAGGCAGTCCTATCTCCCAGAACTTTTCCAACGGAATCTCCCCGATGGCGCTCAGGAGGCATCTGTTGAACGCGCCGTGGGCTACAATCAGGACGCGGCTGCAGCTCCCCTCCAGCGGAACGATTCTTTCCCGCAGAAAAGCCTGCCCACGAATCTGGGCCTCCTGGAAGGACTCCGCGCCTCCCCGGGGCGAAAAAAGCTGGGGCCTGCAGAAAAAATCATGGAGGGGATGCTCCAGCTCAGTCTTCGGCAGGTCGAAGGCGCCGCCCTCGCAGTCGCCAAAGCCCATCTCCATCAGCCGTTCGTCCGTCTCCAGCGGCACCTCCCGCCCTGCCAGGAGAATCCGCGCCGTCTCAAAGGCCCGCTTCAGGGGAGAGCTGAAGGCCCGGTCAAAGGTCAGCCCCTCCAGGGCCTTGGCAGTCTCCACCGCCAGCTCCCTGCCGTACTCGTTCAGCGGGATGTCGCTGTGCCCCTGGAGCCTGCGCTCCTTATTCCAATCCGTCTCCCCATGCCTGAACAGATATATCTCCACCTTAGTACCCCTTCCATCCTCTCCCCATGCCATCCGGAAGCCGGAGCCTCCTGGCAAAGCATCTCTTACGCCTCCCTTATCTTGACGCCGTCCACGCCCTTCCTCACCGCCAGCGCCAGGAAGGCGTCCCTGCCGCTCACTGTCTGGAAGGAGAAGACTTTATCCGCGTTGTCCCAAAGGGCGGTGCCCTGGTAATAGAAGCGGGCCACATAGGATTCGTAGGAAACCCTGACCTTGCCGCTGCGCACGGAACCGGATATCGTCTCCGGCTCCACCCGGTCCAGCCTGGACACATCCACTATGGTCGGGACACCATGGCCGAAGAAGGCGCTCCAGTACTTCTCTCCCAGCCGTCCGTAGAGCATGGAATCCTTCTTCCGCTCCTGGAATGCCCATTCCTCCCCTGCCTTCAGGAAGTCCTCCGCGAACTCCTCCTGGGCCCCCGGAGCGGGGAGTGCCTTCTTTATATGCTTCGCCATCCGCTTCAGTATCTTCTTAGGCTTGGACTGGCCCCTCTGGACCCATATTATGAAAAGCCCCGTAAGCTCTCCCAGGAGCAGCCCCAGGGGCAGGTAGAAGACGAAAATCTTCTGCGTGGGCATTTTGATGAAAAAGCCCAGGGCGCCCAGAAGCACCACCCAGACTGCCACCGATATGTAGGCGGAGCGGCTGGCCCTTCCCAGGCAGTACTGGCACCATTCCTCCACCCAGCCCCTCTGCTCATACAGAAGCCGGTCCATGGCGCTGGCGGTGTCCGCCGGCCTGGCGCCGCGCCCGGACTTGCCGCCGGTGAACAGGGAAATCAGGCTGCCCAGGGCAATCAGCACGCTCAGCCCCGCCGCCAGGATACAGATCCAGATGTCCGATATGGCCAGGCCGTTTATGCTGCCGCTCTCTATGCAGTACCACTGCGCCTGTGCCGTTCCGTCATAGAGCGCCTGGCCCAGTTCCTCCAGAACCTGGCCGTATTCGTCCCCGTAATAGGCATCCCTGTAGGACTCGTAATACGACTTGTCGTCTTGCATTTCGAAATAAAGGCTCACGATCTCGCTCTCCTCCAGCGCCGCCAGGGCCCGGTCTATGCCGGCCTGGTCCATAAGCTCCAGGGACCCCTCCACCACAGCCGGCATCATGTCCTTCGTGGCCCGCAGCTCTGCCATCAGGCCCAGGTTGTACAGCAGGCTGGCGTAGTCCCCGTCGCTCTGGTCGGACTCTTTGATGCAGAAAAAGCTCTTCCGCTCCGGGTCGTATACTACATATCCATAATCCTTCGCCCGGTCCGGGTCTCCGGAATAGTATTCCGCCACGTAGTCGGCCACCGGATACGCCACCTCGCGGGATACGTACTCTCCCTGGGCCTGAATCGGGTCGTCCTCCGGCCCAAGGGGGACCGCCCCTCCCTGAAGCTTCAAAAACTGAGGCCCCGCCTGCATCCACAGGGCTGCCGCTGCCGCCAGGGCGCACACTATAGTCACAATATTACGTACCTTTTTCATCTCTCTCTTCCTTTCATCCGACATCTCTGTGCCATTTGGAACATTATACAAAAAAAGACGGCGTAATTCAAGTACTCCGGCTGCGGAAACAGGCTCTTTCCATGCGCTTTACGCCCACTCCACAGGCTACCGCTCGCTCACCACCTGGAAAATGTAGAACTTCAGATAATAAGACTGGTCCGCCGCCCAGAGAATCGGGTGGTCAGGCCCCTGGGTACGGAACTCCACCTGCCGCAGCCGCCTGTGGGCCCCTTGCGCCGCTTCCCGGATGGTCTTTGCGAACAGCTCCGGCTCCAGGAAGTGGGAGCAGGAACAGGTGGCCAGGAAGCCGCCGTCACGAACCAGCTTCATGCCCCGGAGATTGATCTCCCGATACCCTTTGATGGCATTCTTCACGGAATTCCGGGATTTTGTAAATGCGGGAGGGTCCAGAATCACCACATCGAACCGCTCTCCGCTCTGCTCCAGCCTTGGCAGCAGCTCGAACACATCCTCGCAAGCAAAGGACACCTTTTCCTCCAGACGGTTCAGCTTCGCGTTCTCCCTGGCCTGCTCCACGGCCAGCTCAGATGCGTCCACCCCCAGCACGCTCTCCGCTCCCGCCATCCCCGCATTCAAAGCAAAAGACCCGGTGTGGGTGAAGCAGTCCAGCACCCTTTTCCCTCTGCAGAGCCGCCGGACTGCCGCCCTGTTTTCCTTCTGGTCAAGGAAGAAGCCCGTCTTCTGCCCGTCCTCTATATCCAC
>CAOOJO010000248.1 GCA_948496895.1 uncultured Acetatifactor sp.
GGTGAAGATGGAGAAGGTCAAGGAGGAGATGGTACATATCCAGAAGCGCCTGGACGTGGTCATCGCGCTGACCAGCCAGGAGATGGACAACTACAAGGCTGCCCTGGCTGAGAGCGCCAGCAACGCGAGGGAGGAATGGGCGGAGAGCATGTCCATGCACATAGAAGACATCAAATCCGGCATCGAGCGGAAGCTGGAGCAGCTGAAGGCCCTTGTACCTACCTGGGGCGCGGAGCAGAAGAAGGACATGGGCGAGGAGATTCTGGACCTGCGGACGAAATATGCCATCAACCTGGAGGACAGGAAGCGGCTTGGGAGGCTCAGGGATTTCTTCCAGCGCGACATGGTCCGCTCCAATCCGGGCATGACCTCCGTGAAGTTCCGGGAGGCCTTAGAGGAGCTGAAGCGCCGGACTTTTGGGAAGGAGGACTGAGGATTTTATGGAAAGCATTGAAATCAGAGCGGCATCGGTGGAGGATGCGGAGAGGCTGCTGGAAATCTATGCTTATTATGTGGAAAATACAGCCATCAGCTTTGAGCATGAGGTGCCGGCCATAGAGGAATTCCGGCAGCGGATTTCGCGGACATTGGGAAGATATCCTTACCTGTGCGTTCTTCAGGACGGGGTCATCCAGGGGTACGCCTATGCGGGTGTCTTCATTGCCAGGGCCGCCTACCAGTGGGCCGCGGAGATGACCATATATCTGGACAAGAGCGCGGTGAAGCGGGGATATGGAAGACTGCTGTACGAAAAAATGGAAAGTATATTGCGGGAAATGGGAATCCTGAATCTCTATGCCTGTATAGGCTATCCGGTTGTGGAGGACGAGTACCTGACGGAGAACAGCGCCAGATTCCATGAGCATATGGGGTATGCGAAGATTGGTGAATTCCATGCCTGCGGGTACAAGTTTGGGCGCTGGTACGATATGATTTATATGGAGAAGGTCATTGGGGAGCATGGAAGCCCCCAGAGGAGCATCGTTGCTTTTCCGGATTTGGGAATGAACGCTTTGCTTGGTTAGGGTGCTTTGGGTGTTCTGATAGTTCGGCTTCTTTGGAGGGTGATTCGTGTAATCCAGAGGAGCCTGTTTTTCTTAAAGAAATCTTAAACAATTCCCCTGTTTTTTGTTAATCGCTGTTTTGATAGAATGGATTCATGACAATCATGATTTTCATCCTGCAGACCGCCGAAATATCCTGCAGACCGCCAGAATTTACAGTAATGCAACCCGAAAAGCAGCCGGCTGGCGGTCTGTAGTCGGGTCATACTGTAAATTTAACTGGTGTACAGTATATACTGTAGGAAAATGAACAACAGTATCTTGTCGGCGGTCTGCAGTCGGGACTCGCGGCAAGTTTTACTGGCGTGAAGTATCTATTGAGGGAAGGGCATGCGGCTATGTACAACATTTTGATCTGTGACGATGAGCGGGATATCGTGAACGCACTGAAGATTTATCTGAATGACGCCAACTATAAGCTGTTCGAGGCCTTTGACGGCAGGGAGGCGCTGAAGGTCGTGGAGGAGCAGGACATCCACCTGGTGCTGATGGACATCATGATGCCGCAGATGGACGGCATCGAGGCCATGGTGAAGATCCGGGAGAGGAGCAATGTGCCCGTGATCCTGCTGACGGCCAAGTCCGAGGACGCGGACAAGATTCTGGGGCTGACGGTGGGGGCGGACGACTATATCACCAAGCCCTTCAACCCGGTGGAGGTGTCCGCCAGGGTGCGGTCACAGCTTCGCAGGTACATGCAGCTTGGCGCCGGGAATGTGCGTCAGGAGGTGCTGCGCTGCGGGGGCATCGAGCTGGACGACACGGAGAAGAAGGTGCTGCTGGACGGGGAAGAGGTGGCACTGACCCCTACGGAGTACGAGATTCTGAAGCTCCTGATGCAGCATCCGGGGAAGGTGTTCTCGCCCAAGGAGATCTATCAGAAGATATGGAACGACCTGCCCTACGGCAGCGAGAACACGGTGGCGGTGCATATCCGGCATATCCGGGAGAAGCTTGAGATCAATCCGGCGGAGCCGCGGTACTTAAAGGTGGTGTGGGGGCAGGGTTATAAATGCGAGAAATGCGAGAAGAAGTATTAGCGAGGAGGATTGTTATGGAGGAGCGGGATTTTCGGGATGATGCAGCAGAGGAGATGGAGTGGATTGAGGATTTGGCTGTGACCGAGGCGGATACGGGAGACGGTACAGAGGAGAAGAATAGACGCAAGAATGACAGTGGCAGGCAGGACAGGTACCGGTTGACGGGGGCTCTCTGGGCTAAGATTGTGGCTTTTATTCTTTTGGGGGCATCCGGGATTGTGGGGATTCTGGGATTATTGGGGTGTATTTTCGTCGGCACGGAAGGGTTTTATGAGGGGAGCCTGGAGGAGGTGCTGGCAAGGCAGCTTCGCGGTTCTAGCATCTCCGCTATTTATGAGGCGATTGGATATATCGAATCCGGGGACATCAGAGAGGCGGAGGCCTATTGCAGGGATCGGAATGTGGATTTGGAGCTGGTCCGTGAGAATAGGGGAGACGGGAGAGGCGAGGAAAAGGTCCTCTGGAGTACCTGGGACGGTTATGAGACGAAATATATAACGGAGATATTTACGGTGTTTGAGTTCCAGGAGGGCGTGAAAGTTTTCGCGGACGACGGTGCCCTGCTGGATTCGGACGAGGAGTATCTGTTCAGGGCCTATGTGGATCCGGACTTTCCCATAGAGGACAATTTCAGCAGGCTGGCTGAGAAAGTGAAGATGGTCTATGAAGCCAGATTTGCGCTGATTGGGATAGCTGCAACGGGCATCCTCCTTTGCATCCTAATGTTCGTCTTTTTGATGTGCGGCGCGGGGCATCGCAACGGACGGGAGGGCATCGTGCCGGGGGTGCTGGCGACGATTCCCTTTGACGTGCTGACCTTCCTGTTCGGCTGTGTGGCGCTTGTGGTGTGCGCTCTGGGGCTGAACATGATATGGAGCACGGGCACGGTAGCGGAAATCGTGGTGCTGACCTGCGTGGGAGCGGTGCTGGCGGTGTGGGGGACGCTGTACTGTATGGAGTTCGCCACGCGCCTGAAGAGGGGGAACTGTTTCCGCTACAGCCTGATTTATATGGCGCTGCGGGGGTTATGGAGGATTTGCCGTTTCCTGGGGAGAGGGGCTGCGGCGATGCTGCGGGATCTCCCGCTGGTCATGACGGTGGCGACGGCCTATCTGGGGCTGTGCATCATGGAATTCCTCGGCATCCTGTTGTTCCTCAGCAGGGCAGAGGAGTTGAGCGTCCTGCTCTGGTGCATGGAAAAGGTGGCTGTGTTCGCGGTGGTGATATATATCGCGCTGGCCTGCAGGAAGCTTTTGGTTGCGGGGCGCGCGCTGGCGGAGGGAGAGGCGGACTACAAGGTGGACACCTCCCGGCTGGTCTGGAGCTTTCAGGAGCATGGGGAGAACCTCAACAGCCTGGGCCAGGGAATCTCCAAGGCGGTGGCGGAGCGCATGCGCAGCGAGCGCCTGAAGACGGAGCTGATTACCAATGTGTCCCATGACTTGAAGACACCGTTGACTTCCATCATCAATTATGCGGACCTGATCTGCGAGGAGACCGCGGGGGGCGGGCAGCATGGTTCAGGTGAGGAGGCGCTGTCCGGAGGCGGTGCGGACACAGGCCTCGATGGGGAAGAAGCGGGCAGCCCCGGCCCGGACATGTCCAGAGTCGCGGAATACGCGGAGGTTCTGCTGCGCCAGTCCAGGCGGCTGAAGAAGCTGCTGGAGGACTTGCTGGAGGCCTCCAAGGCCACCACGGGGAACCTGGAGGTGAACCTGGAGCCCTGCGAGGTGGGGGTGCTCCTCTCACAGGCGGTGGGGGAGTACCAGCAAAGGATGGAGGAGAAGCAGTTGAATCTGATCACGCGCCAGCCGGAGGAGATAGCGCCCATCATGGCGGACGGCAGGCATCTGTGGCGGGTGTTCGACAATCTGTTGAACAATATCTGTAAATACGCGCAGGAGAATTCCAGGGTCTACCTGAGCGTGGAGCAGCGGGAAGGGAATGTGACGATCATCTTCCGGAACATGTCCAAGTACCCGCTGGACATCTCCGTGGAGGAGCTGGAGGAGCGGTTCGTGCGGGGCGACAAGTCCCGGCATATGGAGGGGAACGGCCTGGGGCTGTCCATCGCGAAGAGCCTGGTGGAGCTCCAGGGGGGACGGATGGAGATTACTATCGATGGGGATTTGTTCAAAGTGCTGCTGAGGTTTGCGGCAAACTGATAGAGATTACCGGCAGCCGTTCATAGGCTGCCGGCGCTTTTCCCTGGTGCGGGATTCCTGTGAGGAGATGTTTCCGGAAAGACGGGGACGGAGACTTCTATGCCTCCGGAAACCGCCGTTTATATTGCTCCAGCTCTGCACGGAGCTTCTGTACTTCTGTCTCTGCCAGTTCCGCCCGTTGCCGCTCCCTTTCCTTTGCCTGCCGCTCTCTTTCCTTTGCCTGCCGCTCTCTTTCCTTTGCCTGCCGCTCCCTTTCCTTTGCCTGCCGTTCCTCCTCCTTTGCCTTTCTTTCGCGTTCCGTATTGACGCGCTCCTCCGCAAGGGCTTCTTCCCGCGCATCTTCCCGTTCAAGCTCTATACGCCTGTCAAATGTGTAGTCCAGTTGCGTCACCTTTGTCACCTCCTCGCGGCGCTTCATCAGAAATTCCCGCAGCACGCCCTCCTCGATGCAACGGTCTATGGCTCCGTCTATCGCTTTCGCCAAATCCTTTTCCGGATACATTTCAAGCCCCTCCCGCACATATCTTACAAATACCATGTACTGCTCTAAAACCGGGCATTCCGACAGCAGCTCCCGGTTCTTTCCCGAATTGATGTTATATACGGTGCAGGTCAGCTCAAGCTCCGGCTCCTCCGTCATGCTTGCATACGCGTCCGACAGCTTTAGCTGATACTGCTCCGGCTGTTCCTCCACCCCGTTGTAGAACACCGCAAACCGGGGTGTCGGGATTTTCACCAGCTTCCTCCCATAAATGTTTTTCTTCTTAACCCCCTGCTCCAGA